>JBFJYB010000008.1:0-16995 GCA_041622835.1 Acidimicrobiales bacterium
ACATGGAGTCTCCGTGAGCAGCCAACAGACCGAGGCTCGCACCGAGACCTTCGCCGACCTCTTCGAGGCGATCGCCCGCAACGTCGAGCTGATCATCCGGGGGAAGTCCGAGGTCATCCGGCTGGTGCTGCTCTGCCTGGTCGCCGAAGGGCACCTGCTCATCGAGGACGCCCCGGGGGTCGGGAAGACCAGCCTCGCCAAGGCAGTGGCCCGCTCCATCGACGTCGACATGGGCCGGGTGCAGTTCACCCCCGACCTCCTGCCGTCCGACGTGCTGGGCGTCACCGTCTGGAACCGCGGCACGAGCGCCTTCGAGTTCCGCCCCGGCCCCATCTTCAACGGGATCGTGCTGGCCGACGAGATCAACCGGACCTCGCCCAAGACCCAGTCCGCCCTGCTGGAGTCGATGGCCGAGGGACAGGTGACCATCGACGGCATCACCCACGTCCTCGACCGCCCGTTCATGGTCATCGCCACCCAGAACCCGCTCGAGCACGAGGGCACCTACCCGCTGCCCGACAGCCAGCTCGATCGCTTCCTGATGCGGGTCAGCATGGGTTACCCCGGTCGCGACGCCGAGCTGGAGATCCTCGAGACCCATGGGGGCAACGACTCGCTCGAGCGGCTCCGCCCCGTCGTCTCGGCCGCCGACGTTCGGGGGCTCGGCCGGGCCGTCCAGAGCGTCCACATCGCTCCGCCGGTGCGCGACTACCTGGTGACCTTCGCCGACGCGACCCGTCGGCACCCCGCCGTCGCCCTGGGCATGTCGCCCCGGTCGACGCTCGCATTGCAGCGGGTGAGCCGGGCTCGGGCCGCGGCCAGCGGCCGCAACTACGTCACCCCCGACGACGTGAAGGCGCTGGTGGTCCCGGTCCTGGCCCACCGGCTGGTGCTGAGCCCCGAGGCGCAGGTCAGGGGCCTGGCTCCGACCGACGTCCTGTCCGAGCTGCTCGGCTCGGTACCGGTCCCCACCACCCCCCGGTGACCCGGTGACCCGCCTCGCCGCCGGGCCGCAGCCCGCTCCCCCCATCGGTCCCCTCCCCGCCTGACCGATGCTCACCCGCGCCGGCGTCCTCGCTCTCGTCGCCGGAATCGTCACCGCCGCAGCCGGGCGGGTCTTCGGGCTGGTGGAGATCCTCGCACTGGGACTCGCGCTCGTCGCGGTCGTGATCGTCGCCCTGACGATCGTGCTGCTGCCGCGGCCCCGCCTCGACCTGGCGCGCGTGGTCCGGCCGGGACACGTCCCCGCCGGCGACCCGGCCCGGGTCGACCTGCGCATCCAGAACACCGGCGCGCTCCCCACCGGGGTCCTGTGGCTGCACGACCAGGTCGCCGGTACGCCCGGCGCGACGATGCGCTCGGCGCCGCTGGCTCGCCACCGACCGGTGACCGCGTCGTACCGCCTCCCGACCGCCGAGCGCGGGGTGATCGCCATCGGGCCGCTCACGGTCGACGGGGCCGACCCGCTCGGGTTCGCCCGGCGCCGTCTCGTCGAGCTGGGGACCACCGAGCTGGTCGTCTACCCGAAGACCGAGAAGGTCGCGGCTCCACCCCGGCCGAGCGCGGCCGAGATGGCCACCGCCATCCACGCGACCACCGTCGACCACGTGGGCGACGAGTTCCACGCTCTGCGCCCCTACCAGGTCGGCGACGACCTCCGCCGGGTCCACTGGCCGGCCACCGCGAGGCACGACCAGCTCATGATCCGCCAACACGACGACACCCGCGAGACCCGCACCGTCGCCCTGCTCGACACCCGCCACTCGACCACCTCCGACCACACCTTCGAGCAGATGGTCTCGGCCGCCGCCAGCGTGCTCGCCGCTGCCCACGAGCGCGGCGACGAGATCGCGCTGATCACGACCGACGGCACCGTCGACATGGTGGGTGTCGCCCGCCACGATCTCGACCTCGTGCTCGATCGCCTGGCCCGGGTGAACCGCGCGCGCGACGCCTCGCTGGCCCGGGCCGCGGTCGCCGTCGATCGGGCGCCGGTGCAGGGCACGCTCGTTGCCGTGCTCGGCGGCGGGACCGACGAGAGCTCCGAGCTGCTCCGAGTGGCCCGACCGTTCGCGGCAACCATCGTCGTGCGGTTCCCCTCCGCCGGTTCCACCGGCTTCGGCGAGGGCGCGGTCGTCGGACCCGGTGAGCCGTTCGCCCCCAGCTGGCACCGCGCCCTCGCCGCCCGGGCCGGCTCCCGCCCGCTCGGCGTGGACCGGTCGACGTGAACCGGTCGGCTTCGTGAGATCCACCCGCTTCCCCCTGCTCGCCGGCGCCGAGGTCACGCTCACCCTCGTCACGGTCGCGGCCGTCCTCTCGCTGGGGCGGCTGTTCGACGACGGGTCGTGGCGCCGGCCGCTCGTCGCCGCCGCCATCGCCGCCCATCTCGCGGCCGCCGTCCTCCGGCGGCTCCGCATCCCGCTGGTGCTCATCGCCGTCCTGCACCTGGGGCTCGGACTACTGGTGCTCGGCTGGATCCACGCCCGGGACACCACCAGATCGCTGCTCCCGACCCGGGAGACCTTCGACGTTCTCCAGGCCGAGACGAGCGACTCGGTCGAGATGTTCCGCGACGCGATCGCGCCCACCGATCCCGCCACCGGCTACCTGATCCTCGCCACCATCGCCATCTGGGTCCTGGTGCTGCTGGCCGACCTGGCCGCCTTCTGGGTCCGCAGCGCGTTCGAGGCGGTGGTGCCCTCGGTCTCCATCGTCGTGTTCGTGTCGGTGTTCGGGGTCGCAGAGGACCGCTGGTCGCTGCTGACCCTCTACCTGCTGGCCATCGTGGCGTTCGTCTCGATGCACCGCGTGAGCCAGCAGCTGGTCTCGGCCGTCTGGCTCGGCCGCCAGGGCCGGGCGACCGCAGCCCTGCTGCGGGGCGCCGCCGGGGTGACGGCGGTGGCCGCCGTGCTCGGGCTCGGGCTCGCCCCCACCGTCCCCGCGGCCGAGGAGGCCCTGATCAGCCTCGACGAGGATTCGGGCGTGGGAGGCGGCACCCGGGTGGTGATCAGCCCCCTCGTCGACCTCCGCGGCCGCCTCGTCGACCAGGCCGACGTCGAGGCCTTCACCGTCAGGTCCACCGAGCGCTCGTACTGGCGGCTCACCGCGCTCGACACGTTCGACGGCTCGGTCTGGACCTCGCGCGCCAACTACTCGACGGCTGAGGGCGCCCTGCCCGCCGAGGTCGAATCGGGCAACAGCACCGAGCTGGTGAGGCAGGCCTTCGTCATCACGGGTCTGGACGCGGTGTGGTTGCCGACTGCGTTCCAGCCGGTGAGCGTGAGCACCGAGTCCGAGGTGGAGCTGTCGTGGGAACCGGTGTCGTCGACGCTGATCGTGGGCAGCGGGCGACGCAGCTCGAACGAGCTGGCCTACACGGTCGAGTCCGCCGTCCCCCGCTTCACGCCCGAGCAGCTGGCAGAGGCACCGAACCTCACCAGCGAAGAGCTCGAGCCGTTCCTCGAGCTTCCCCGCGACTTCAGCGCAGGGGCCACCGCGTTGGCCACCCAGCTGACGGACGGGCTCACCTCGCCCTACGCGCAGGCGCTCGCCCTCCAGTTCTACTTCCGGGACAACTTCGACTACGACGTCGAGGTCGGGTCGGGCCACAGCAGCGACCGCATCGACGACTTCCTCGCCAGCGGCCGGGGCTACTGCGAGCAGTTCGCCGGCTCGTTCGCCGCCATGGCCCGCGCCATCGGGCTCCCGACGCGGGTTGCGGTCGGGTTCACCCCCGGCGACGTCGATCCCGCCGACCCGACCCTCTTCACCGTGCGGGGCGAGCACGCTCACGCGTGGCCCGAGGTCTTCATCTCCGGGGCGGGGTGGGTGGCATTCGAGCCGACTCCCGGCCGCGGCGCCCCCGGCGCGTTCGAGTACACCCAGGTGCCCGAGCAGCAGGACACCTCGGGCCCTTCCACGACTCCCACGACGCTCGAGCCCGGGCTCGAGGACCAGTTCCCGGCGATCGACCCGGACAACCCGCTCACCCAGCAGGAGGCCATCGACCGGGCGCCGCTCGACGACCTCGCGGCCGGCCAGGCGGGCGGCGGCGGTCCCAGCCCGTTCGTGTGGTTCCTGGTCTCGGTCGTCGGGGTGGTGCTGGTCGCGATGGCCGCCGTGTCGACCGTCAAGCGCCTTCGTCGCCGGCAGCGGATCGCCCGCGTGAGCGGCAATCGCGCCACCATCCTCGCGGCCTGGGAGGACGCCGTTGCCCGGCTGGCCGTGGTCGGCTCGCGCTGGGACCCCACCGAGACCCCGATGGAGTTCGCCACCCGGGTCGAGAAGGCGCTGTCGTTCGGCGGGTCGGTCCAGCGGCTGGCCCACACCGCGACCGCAGCCCTGTTCTCTCCCGGCCAGCCCTCCGATGCGATGGTCACCGCCGCGACGGCGGCTGCCGACCAGGTCGCGGCCTACGTCAGGGAGCGATCGACGGCTCTCGATCGCCTACGGGAGGAAGTCGACCCCCGCCCGCTGCTGGGATCGGGTCAGCGGGCGTCGAGGGTGTCAGGGCTCTAGGTCGGCCCTACTCGTCGCCTCTACTCTTCGTCCGGTTCGGTGTCCTTGCGGAGCCGGTCGCGCATGCGCTCACCGGTCTGACCGAGGATGCCCCGCATCCCTCCGCCCCGCATGTTCTGGGTGATCTGCTGGAGGCCGACCCGCCCCAGCCGGCGGAGGTTCCGCTCGAACCAGAGGGCCGAGCCCAGCATCACGACGAACCCGCCGAACGACGCCAGGTACGAGGTGGACAGGGTGAAGATCATCACGGCGACCCCCACGACGAACAGCACGCCCGCCCACTTCAGGTTGCGGAAGGCGTGGGTGTAGACCGTCGTCGAGCCGACCTCGCGCGCGAGCGCGGGGTCGGTCTCGTAGAGCTGCTGCTCGATCTCGCTGAGGATTCGCTGTTCGTCCTCGGAAAGCGGCACCCTCCAAGTCTCGCACACGGCCGAACCGTCAACAACGCGCCTGGGGACGATTGCTCACGAGCCCGCCGGGTCCTCGGGCCCCGGGCCCCACTGCTGGTCGCCGCGACGCTTCACGCGGAGCCGACCGTCGTCGGCGAGGGCGGCCGGGCCGATGGCATCGTCGCCGAAGCGCTGGCGGATGTCCCCCACCAGCTCCTCCGCCTCCCGCCAGGTCGCCCCGGTGACGTCGTCGAGGCTGAGCTGCTCGGCCCCACCCTCGGCCAGCGACGACACGCCCACCCCCAGGAGCCTGATCCCCGGCGTCGGGTCGATCGGCTCGAGCAACTGCCGCGCCGCCCGGCTGATGTCACGGCCGCTGTCGGTGGGGAGCCGCAGCGTGAGCGATCTCGAGATCGTCCGGAAGTCGCCGAAGCGCACCTTCACCGACACGGTGCGCCCGCGGAGCTCGGCGTTCCGCAGCCGGGTGGCGACCGCGTCGCCCATCCGCAGCGCCTCGCGGTCGACGTCGGCCGGATCGTGCAGGTCGTGGGCGAAGGTCTCCTCGTGGCTGATCGACTTCGGCCTGGCGTCGGCGACGACGGGACGATCGTCGCGTCCGTGGGCGAGATCGTGGAGATGCCGGCCGACGGCGTCGCCGACCGCGGCCTGCACGGCGGCGACCGGCAGCCGGGCCAGCTCGGCGACCGTGGACACGCCGATCCGCTCGAGCTTGGCGAGGGTGGCCGGCCCCACCCCCCAGAGCGCCCGCACCGGCAGCGGGTGGAGGAAGCCCAGCTCGTCCCCCGGCTCGATGACCTTCACACCGAGGCCCGGCAGGGGTCCGCTCGGCGAGGGCTTCGGCTTGGCCGCTTCGGAGGCCAGCTTGGCCAGGAACTTCGAGCTGGCCACCCCGACCGAGCAGGTGAGCTGCTCCTGGTCGGCCACCGACTGCCGGAGCTGGCGCCCGATCGAAGCCGGGTCGCCGTGGAGCCGAACCGAGCCGGTGACGTCGAGGAAGGCCTCGTCGAGCGAGATCGGCTCGACCAGCGGGGTGACGGCCCGGAACAGGTCCATGACCCGCCGGCTGACCTCGGCGTATCGCGCGTGGTCGCCGGCCAGGAAGACCGCGTCGGGGCACAGGCGGGTCGCGCGCAGCGACGGCATGGCCGAGTGCACGCCGTAGGCCCGCGCCTCGTAGGAGGCGGCGGCCACCACCCCACGCGCTCCCCGACCCCCGACGATGACCGGCCGCCCCCGCAGCTCGGGTCGATCCAGCAGCTCGACCGACACGTAGAACGCGTCCATGTCGACGTGGAGGATCGAGCGGGTCACACCCGGCGCACGATCAGCGACGAGAGGTCGGAGCCGTCGACCTCGTAGCGATAGACCTCGACCGTCGCCGGGCGGGTCTCGATCCAGTCGATCAAGGGCTCTCTGACCCACGGAGGGCTGGTGACGAGGCACCGGTCGCGCCGGGCGGCGTCGACGAAGTCGGCGTCGATGACGATGCCGTCGGGATCGGCGACGTCGAGGTCACCGACCCACGACTCGGCCTGGTGCACGACGGCGCGCATGTGCCACTGCAGGTCGTCGGCGAGCACGTCGACCTCGTACAGCGGGGCCGACCACTCGAGCACCTCGATGCCGGTCTCCTCCACGACCTCTCGACCCAGCGCCTCGAGGACGGTCTCCCCCTCGTCCACGACGCCACCGGGCGTGCTCCAGTCGAGCCGTCCGTTGCGTCGCCGGTTGCACACGAGCAGGAGCTCCTCGCCCCGCTCGAGAACGGCTCCGGCCACGGTCCACACCCGCATGGGTATCCATCTTGGCGCGTCTCGGCGCGGCACCACCCGGACCAGCGACGAACCGTGTCGCCGCGGGCGTGGTCGACCGCCGACCGCCGTACCCTCGAAGCGATGCCCGAACCCGCCCGATCCGGACCGGCCTCGGCGCTGCCGTCGCGCCTGTCCCGCGTCCTCGCCTTCGTCGCGGTGCTGATCGGCGGGCTCTGTGGAGGACTGATCGGCTACGCCTTCACCGACCTCCAGTGCGACGGCGACTGCACGGTGCAAGCCGGGCTCGGCGGCCTGGCCGGCGCAGTGGTGGGCGCGGTCGGCGTGGCCATCGTGGCGGTGCTGACCCTGCGGGCCATGGACGAGTGGGACACGATCCAGCGGCGCGACACCCGCGCCGGCGAGGGCGACCACGGCCACGACCGCGACCGCGACACCGGACCGGGCCGGGGCAACGACTCCGATCCCGACCGGTCAGTCGAGCCGTAGGCAGCGGAAGCCCTCGGCCGCCTCGGCGGCGATGGCGCGACCCTCGTCGGCGGCCCGCTGCCGGATCAGCTCGTCGATGACGTCCGGGTCGTCGAGCTGGCTGGCGTGGCACGCGACCGCCTCGACCTTGGCAGCCACGCTCGAGGTGATGTCGACGTAGGCGTCGGGTTCGAGGGTCCCGCTCAGCAGGATCGTCGAGACCCGGTGAGCCGGCCCCTCGTCGGGGAAGTACAGGGGGCTCGCCGCCGCCGGCGCGCAGGCGTCGAGGGTCGCCCAGCCTGCCGCACGATGATCCCGGTGGTTCACGTAGCTGTCGCCGAACAGGACCGCGGTCGGGTCGGGACAGATGACGACGTCGGGCCGGAAGCGCCGAACCTCGCCGACCACCCGGGCTCGCAGCTCGACGGTGTTCTCGAGCTCGCCGTCAGGCACGTCGAGCAGCTCCCACGACGCCACGCCCAGCACCTTGGCCGCCTCGGCGACCTCACGGGCCCGTCGGCGCGCCAGCTTCACGGGGTCGGTCGCCGGGTCGTCCGAACCCTTCTCACCGCGGTTGCAGATCACCAACCGGGTCTCGCCGCCGGCGTCGGCCCAGCGCCGGAGGGCGCCACCGCAGGAGACTTCCGGATCGTCGGGGTGAGCGAAGACGGCCAGCACCCGCTCGGATCCGATCTCGAGCCGCTCGGCCATGCGCCAAGACTACGGAGCGGGAGACGACGGCGGGTGACCATCGCCCGAGCCGCCAACCGATTCGTGCGAGGCTGGAGCGTGGCCGAGCCCGGCGAGCTGCGCGATCTGGCCGTCGAGGTCGCGGCTCGGGCCGCGGAGCACGCCCACCGCCGGTTCGACGGCCCGATCGGCGTGCGCACCAAGTCCTCCCGCAGCGACTTCGTGACCGAGGTCGACGGCGAGTGCGAGCGGCTCATCGTCGACGGGATCCTGGCCGCCCGGCCCGACGACGGCGTCCTCGGCGAGGAGGGCAGCGACCGCTCGGGCCGCAGCGGGGTGAGCTGGCTCGTCGACCCGATCGACGGCACGACGAACTACGTGTACGGGCACGCGGGCTGGGCGGTCTCGGTGGCGGCCGCCGTCGACGGCACGGTCGTGGCCGGCGCAGTCGTCGACCCGACCCATGGCGACACGTTCGCCGCGGCCTCCGGTCGGGGGGCCACCCGCAACGGCGCCCCGATCGCCCCCACCGACACGGCCGAGCTGGGTTCGGCTCTCATCGCGACCGGGTTCGGTTACCAACCGGCCCAGCGAGCCGCGCAGGCCGACCGCCTGCGTCACCTCCTGCCCCGGGTCGGGAACCTCAGGAGGATGGGCGCGGCGTCGACCGACCTGTGCTGGGTGGCCTGCGGCCGGGTCGACGGCTACTACGAGGATGGTCTCAACCCGTGGGACTTCGCCGCGGGCGCGCTCGTCGCGTCGGAGGCAGGAGCGACGGTGACCGGTCTGCTCGAGGACGCCCCCTCCCCCAGCTACGTCGTGGCCGCGACCCCCGCTCTTCACGCCCGGCTGGTCGCCCTCCTGGTCGAGAGCGGTGCCGGCCCGGTCTGACCCCCTCCACACCGGCTGCTCGGGCACCATGACCAGCGCGACCGGCCCAGATGAGGCACCATCTGTGACGTGGGAACCCGCATCCTGACCGTCGAGGACGACGAGCGCATCCGTACCGCCGTGCGACTGGCGCTGGAGGACGAGGGATGGCAGGTGCTCGAGGCCGACAACGGCGAGGACGCGCTCTCGATGTTCAAGCGGGAGACCGCCGACGTCGTGCTGATCGACATCATGTTGCCGGGGATCGACGGCTTCGAGGTGTGCCGATCGCTCCGCCGCAACAGCGACGTCCCGATAGTGATGGTCACCGCCCGCGACGACACCCACGACGTGGTGGCCGGGCTCGAGGCCGGCGCCGACGACTACCTGACCAAGCCCTTCGCCCCCAAGGAGCTTTCGGCTCGCATCCGCGCCCTGCTGCGCCGGGCCCGGACGACCGACCCGGGTGTCACCCATCTGAGGTTCGGTGCGCTCGAGATCATCCCCGAGGAGGGGCGGGTGACCCTCGCTGACGAGGAGGTCCACCTCACCAAGACCGAGTTCAAGCTCCTGGTCGAGCTGGCGTCGAGCCCGGGCCGCGTCTTCTCCCGGGAGGTCCTGCTCGAGCGGGTGTGGGGGTACGACTACTTCGGCGACGGCCGGCTCGTCGACGTCCACGTCCGCCGTCTTCGCACCAAGATCGAGGCCGACGCCGCCAACCCCCGCCACGTGCTGACCGTCCGCGGCCTGGGTTACAAGCTCCAGGCCTGACCCATGGTCTCGGCGCGCCGCCCGAGGCAGGACCCACCCGACCGCAGCCGCATCGGGCGGCCCGGCCTCCGGGCCCGCATCGTGATCGCCTTCGGGCTGGGCGCCATGCTCGTGTCGATCGTGCTGGCCGCCACCGCCTACGGGCTGGCGCGCAGCAACATCATCGCGGGCCGCGAGCGCTCCGCCCTGCGGACCGTCGCGTTCAACGCCAGCCAGGTGGGTCGCCGGATCGTCGAGGACACCGAGTCGGCCCAGATCCAGGAGCTCCTCCAGGGCCTGTCGACCCCGGCCGGCTCGCTCCCGCTCATCCGCTTCGAGGACCAGTGGCAGGCGCGCAACTCGCTCGAGTTCGGTCGCGAGGACGTCGCCGAGTCGCTGCTGAGCCTGGTGGTCGAGCAGGACCGGCCGGCCCAGATGCGGTACCGCATCAGCCAGACGCCGTTCCTGGTCATCGGCATCCCGATCACCGACAAGGACGCCACCTACTTCGAGGCCACCCCGCTGGGTGACGTCGAGGACACGCTGTCGTCGCTGGGGCTGGCCCTGATCGGCGGCGGCGCGGTGACCATCGTGGCCGGCGCCGGTCTCGGGTTCTGGGTCGGCCGGCGGGTCCTCCTGCCCCTGGGCGACATCAGCGAGGCAGCCGAGGCCATCGCCGCCGGCGACCTCGACACCCGCCTCGAGGCCGAGGCCGACCGCGACCTCGGCCGGCTCACGATGTCGTTCAACCGGATGGCCGAGGGCCTCCAGGAGCGGATCGAGCGCGATGCCCGCTTCGCGTCGGAGGTCAGCCACGAGCTGCGGTCCCCGCTGATGACGCTCACCGCGTCGGTGGAGGTCCTGCTCACCCGGCGCGACGAGCTGCCCGAGCGCAGCCGCACCGCGCTCGACCTGCTCAGCACCGACGTGGCCCGGTTCCAGCAGCTCGTCGAGGACCTGCTCGAGATCTCCCGCTTCGACGTGGGTTCGGTCTCGTTGGAGCTCTCCCAGTTCGAGATCACCGAGTTCGTCCACAACGCGGTCCAGGCCGCCGACACGGCCGGGACGGTCACCGTGAGCTACCCCGACCGGGTGGCCGGCACCGCGATCCGTGCCGACAAGCGGCGCCTGGCGCGGGTGATCGCCAACCTGATCGACAACGCGTCCAAGTACGGGAACGGCGCCAGCAACGTGAGCATCGTCCGCAGCGGGGACCGGGTCCAGATCGCAGTGGAGGACAACGGACCTGGGGTTCCCGAGGCCGAGCGGGCCGCCATCTTCTCCCGGTTCTCGCGAGGCAGCGAAGGCGGGCGGCGCGGTTCGGGCACCGGCGTCGGCCTCGGTCTGGCGCTGGTCAGCGAGCACGTGCGCCTGCACGACGGGCGCGTCTGGGTCGAGGACCGTCTCGACGGAGCCAGCGGGTCGCGGTTCGTCGTCGAGCTGCCTGGGGTCGTGACGTGAGCCGCTCGATCGTCGGCGCCGCCGTCCTGGCGGCAGCGGTGGTCGTCGTGGCCGGGTGCGGGGTCCCCGAGGACGGCAGCCCGCGGGAGCTGTCGGCGGCGGATCTGGCGCCACCGACTCCCGAGGCCGAGCCGACCCCGACGCCCCAGACCACCGAAACGGCGAGGACCGAGGCGCTCATCCACCTCCTCGACGAGAACGGCATCCTGACGCCGGTGTCGCGCGAGGTGCCGAGCCCGCTGGAGCCCGGCGACGTCGTGGCCAGCCTGGTGCTCGGACCCACCGAGTCCGAGTCCCAGGACCTGAACCTGTCGTCGGCGATCCCCCCGACCGAGATCGTGCTGTCGACGACGCTGATCGATCGGACGCTCCTCGTGAACCTCGGTCCCGAGGGCCTGTTCCAGCTCGAAGGAGACGAGCAGAAGCGCGCCATCGCCCAGCTCGTGTTCACCGTCACCGAGCTCGACTCGGTCGACGACGTCCTCCTGCAGATCGAGGACGAGTTCCGCCCCCTGCCCACCGACGAGGCCGACACGACCGAGCTGCAGCCGGTCGACCGGAGCGACTACCGGTCCCTCGACCCGGAGTTCGCCGTCACCGAGGAGCCACCAGCCGAGGAGCCCGGGGCCGAGGAACCCGGGGCCGAGGAGCCGACCGGCTGAGCACCCTCAGGCGAAGAACGCCTTGGCCACCGCCCAGAGGTCGGGCTCCACCGGCTTCAGCTCGCCGATGGCGACCTCGAGCGGCACCCGGACCACCTTGGCGTCCTGGAGGGCCACCATCGTCCCCCACGCCTGGTCGTGGAAGGCGTCGATGGCCGCGATCCCGAACCAGCTGCACAGCACACGGTCGAATGCCGTCGGCGTGCCGCCCCGTTGCACGTGGCCGAGGACCGTCACCCGGGTCTCGTAGCCGGTCAGGCGCTCGATCTCGGAGGCCACGATGCTGCCGATCCCACCCAGCCGGCGATGGCCGAACTCGTCGACCCCGGGTTCGGGGACGTCGAGGGTGCCGGGGATCGGCTGGGCCCCTTCGGCGACCACGACGATCGACGCGTAGCTCTTGCCGCCATGGCGGACCCGGATGGCGTCGGCCACCTCGCGGATGTCGAACGGCTCCTCCGGGATCAGGGTGCGGGTGGCCCCGCCGGCCAGGCCGGCCCACGTGGCGATGTGACCGACGTGGCGACCCATGACCTCGACGACCATCACGCGGTCGTGGCTCTCCGCCGTGGTGTGGAGGCGGTCGATCGCCTCGGTGGCGATCTCGACCGCGGTCTCGAAGCCGAACGTCATCTCGGTGGCGTAGATGTCGTTGTCGATGGTCTTGGGCACGCCGATCACGTTGGCGACGCCGTCCTTCTGGAGCTGGTTGGCGCACGCCAGGCTGCCCTCGCCGCCGATCACGATCACCCCGTCGACACCGAGCCGCTCGAGGTTGGCGCGGACCCGGTCGCAGCCGTCGTCGAACATGTAGGGCTGGATCCGCGAGGTCCCCAGGATCGTCCCGCCACGAGGGAGCGTGCCCCGCATCGTGTCGACGTCGACGGTCATCCACTGGTCGTCGATGACGCCGCGCCACCCGTCGAAGAACCCGAGGACGTCGTCGCCGTAGTGGCGCTCGGCCTTGCGGACCACCGCCCTGATGACGGCGTTCAGGCCCGGGCAGTCGCCCCCCGATGTCAACACTCCGACTCGCATGCTCGTCTCCTCGTGGTAGTCGCTGGAAGCATGCCCGATCCCGGCGCCCGAGTCACCGCTCGGGTCGGCGAGCACCCGATCGGCGGCGTCGGTTTGGTGCCGATTGAGTACGGTCCTGCGGATGAGTCTGGTCCTCGCCATCGACGCCGGCACGACCGGAGTGCGGTCCATCGCCTTCGACCGGTCCGGGACACCGGTGGGCTCGGCCTACCGCGAGTTCACCCAGCACTTCCCCCAGCCCGGGTGGGTGGAGCACGACGCCGACGAGATCTGGGCCGTGACGGTCCAGACCATGGCCGAGCTGGTCGACCGGCTCGACCAGCCGGTCGAGGCCATCGGCATCACCAACCAGCGGGAGACGGTGGTCGTCTGGGACCGCAGCTCGGGTCGACCGCTTCACCGCGCCATCGTGTGGCAGGACCGCCGCACCGCCGCACACTGCGACGAGCTCGAGGAGGCCGGCCACCTGCCGCTGGTGCGAGCCCGCACCGGGCTGGTCCTCGACCCCTACTTCTCGGCCACCAAGCTCGACTGGATGTTCCGCCACGGCGGCGTCGACCCCGGCGGGAGCCTGGCGTTCGGAACGGTCGACTCGTGGTTGATCTGGAACCTCACCGGCGGCGCCCAGCACGTGACCGACCCCACCAACGCCAGCCGGACGCTGCTCTACGACATCGGCGCGCTGGAGTGGTCGGACGAGCTGTGCGAGCTGTTCGGCGTCCCGACCGGCTGCCTGCCCGAGGTACGCCCGTCGAGCGGCCGGTTCGGTACCACCGTCGACGGCCTGCCCGTGCGCTCGGGCACCCCGATAAGCGGCGTCGGCGGCGACCAGCAGGCCGCGCTCTTCGGACAGGCCTGCTTCGGTACCGGCGACACCAAGAACACCTACGGCACCGGATCGTTCGTGCTCATGAACGTCGGCGGTACCTGCCCGGAACCGGTCGACGGGCTCCTCACCACCGTGGCGTGGACGCTGGGAGCCGACACGGCCGCGGCAGGTGACGGCGCGCCGCGCACCGACTACGCCCTCGAGGGGGCCATCTTCGTCACCGGGGCCGCCGTCCAGTGGCTCCGCGACGGGCTGGGCATCATCGCCGAGGCCGCCGAGCTCGAGTCGCTGGCCCTCCAGTGCGCCGACAGCGAGGGGGTCGTCATCGTGCCGGCCTTCACCGGGCTGGGAAGCCCGTGGTGGGACCCCTACGCCCGGGGCACCATCGCCGGGCTCACGAGAGGCTCGGGCCGCCCGCAGCTGGCCCGGGCGGTGATCGACGCCATGGTGCACCAGACCCGCGACGTGGTCGACGCCATGAGCGCGGCGTCGGGCTCCACGCCGTCACGGCTCCGGGTCGACGGGGGCGCGTCGGCCATGGACCTGCTGCTGCAGCTCCAAGCCGACCAGCTGGGCGTCAGCGTCAGCCGCCCGCAGGTGCAGGAGACCACCGCCCTGGGTGCGGCCTACCTGGCCGGGCTGGCCGAGGGAGTGTGGACGTCGCTGGCCGACGTCGAGGAGAACTGGCTGCTCGACCGCCAGGTCGAGCCGGGAGGCGACCGGGCCGAGCTCGACGCCGCTCACGACCAGTGGCTCCGCGCCGTCGAGCGGTCGAGGGACTGGGCCCGCCCCTGACCGGTCGCGGTAGGAGGGGGCGACACAAGAGGCGACGCCAGCGATGGCGGAGCCGGATCGGGGGACTCAGCCGAGGAGCGGGAGCGCCTTGCGGAGGCCCCGGACCGCCTGGGCGATGCGGTGGTCGTTCTCGATCAGCGCGAAGCGGACGTAGCCCTCGCCTCCGGGACCGAAGCCGATCCCGGGGGACGTCGCCACCTTGGCGTCGGTCACCAGGCGCGAGGCGAACTCGACGCTGCCGAGGTCGCGGTACGGCTCGGGTATCGGCGCCCAGACGAACATCGTGCTCCTGGGGGGTTCCACCTCCCAGCCGATGCGGTTGAGCCCGTCGCACAGCGCGTCCCGGCGGGTCTGGTAGGCCTCGTTGACCAGCTTCGGGTGGTCCGAGGCCTCGTTGAGCGTGACGGTGGCCGCGATCTGGATGGGCTGGAACGTGCCGTAGTCGAGGTACGACTTGAGCTTGGCCAGGGCGGCGATCACGTCGGGGTTGCCGGCCAGGAAGGCGACCCTCCAGCCGGCCATCGAGAACGACTTCGTCATCGAGTACAGCTCGACCGCGACGTCCTTGGCCCCGTCGACCTCGAGGATCGACGGGGGCAGGTAGCCGTCGAAGCCGATCTCGGCGTAGGCGAAGTCGTGGACCAGCACGACCTCGTGCTCGCGGGCGAAGTCGACCACCTGCTGCATGAAGTCGAGGTCGACGCAGGTGGTGGTCGGGTTGTGGGGGAACGACAGGACGATCACCCGCGGTTTGGGCCACGAGTACTCCCATCGCTCCTGCATCACCTGGAAGAAGTCGGAGCCGGTGCTCAGCGGGATCTCGCGGACCTCGGCGCCGGTGAACAGCGGCGCGTAGAGGTGGATCGGGTACGAGGGAGACGGCACCAGTGCGGCGTCGCCCGGCTGGAGCAGGACCCACATGAGGTGCGAGAAGCCCTCCTTGGCCCCGATGGTGTTGATGACCTCGGTCTCGGGATCGAGCTCGACGCCGAAGCGGCGCTGGTACAGGTCGGCGGCCGCCTCGCGGAGCTTGGGGATGCCCTTGCTGGCCGAGTAGCGATGGTTCCTGGGGTTGCGGGCCGCCTCGGCCAGCTTGTCGACCGCGATCTCCGGCGACGCCAGGTCGGGGTTCCCGAACCCCAGGTCGACGATGTCGTCGCCGGCCCGCCGCCCGGCGATCTTCAGGCTGTCGATGACGGTGAAGACGTAGGGCGGCAGCGACCCGATCCGACGGAACTCCATCCCGCGAAGGGTAGCCAGCGTCAGGAGCCGAGCTCCGCACCGGCCAGCAGCGCCGCACCGATGGCGCCGGCCCGGCCCCCGTGGAGGGCGGCGACGATGTTCAGCGGCGGTCGGTGCGCCCGGTCGACCTGGTGGCGGGCGTAGCCGAGGGCGATGGCGTCGATCAGCGGCGCCCCGGTCTCCGAGAGCCCTCCGCCGATGACCGCGGCCGAGACGTCGAGCACGTTCACCAGGTTGTTGAGGCCCAGACCGACCCACCAGCCGAACTCCTCGAGCAGCCCCAGCGCGACGGGATCCCGGGCGGCGATGAGCGGGCTCAGGTGCTCCCCACGGACATCGTCGGGGTTGCCGCCGGCGGCCTCGACGACCGACGGCGCCTGCCCGTCGAGCGCCGCGGCCCGGGCCAGCCGGCCGAGCGCAGCCCCCGAGGCGAACATCTCCCAGCACCCCTTGCGCCCGCACGGGCACTCGGGGCCGGCCGGGTCGACGATCATGTGGCCGACCTCGCCGGCGAAGCCCTGGGCGCCGCGGCGAAGCTCGCCGTCGAGCACGATGCCGGCGCCGATCCCGGTGCCGAGCGCGACGAACACGACGTTGGCCAGCCCCCGGGCCGCGCCGGTCCGCACCTCGGCCCAGGTCGCGGTGGTGGCGTCGTTGTCGACGATGGTCGGCAGCTTCAGCCGTCGCCCCAGCTCGGCTCCGAGCGGGAACTCGACGAGGTACAAGATGTTGGGCGACTGTCGGACCACGCCCCGGCGGTCGACGGTGCCGGCACAGCCGACGCCCACCGCGCCGACCTCGTCACCGCCGGCCTCGGCCAACCGGTCGACCAGGCTGACCACCGCGTCGACCAGCGCGCCGGGATCGGGCGCCTTGGGGAGCTGGTCCTTGGCGATCAGGTTGCCGGCTCGGTCGAGCAGCACACCCCTGACGTTCGTTCCGCCGATGTCGAAGCCGGCGACCAGCGGCGAGCGGCTCGAGGGCACCCGGGCGGGCCGCCTCAGGTGGCCGGGGCCGCTTCGACCCGCCGCCGCAGCTCTTCGAGCGCGATGTGGACGATTCTCGCCTCGGCCCGGCGCTTCACGAACCCGGGCAGCGGCACCCGCAGGTCCACGCTGAGCTGGTAGGTCAGCTCGGTGCGGTCGTCGGCACCGGCGACCGCCTCGAACAGGTACGAGCCGTCCATGCGCTGGATGAGGTCACCCTCGACCAGCCGCCACGCCAGCCGCACCGGGTTGGTGCCGTAGTAGTAGCGCAGGGTGTAGCTGGTGCTGCGCCCCATGGCTGCGGCCCGGAAGTGGACCTCGCCGCCGCGGCCGTCGTCGTCGCGGCGAACGACGCTGACCTCTTTGATGTCGGCGGCCCATTCCGGGTACCGGTCGAAGTCGGTGGCGACGTCGAAGCAGCGGTCGGGCGCGGCGTCGATCGTGGTCCGCTGGATCGTCTGGTCAGCCATCGTCGTCGTCCTTGATCGGCTTGCGAGGGATCTC
>JBFJYB010000009.1:0-16717 GCA_041622835.1 Acidimicrobiales bacterium
ACAGCTCCCGGCTCACCTCGCCGTGCAGCTTCGACACACCGTTGGCCCGGCCCGCCACCCGCAGGCCCAGCGCCGCCATGTTGAACACAGGTGGGTCGTCGTCGGGTGCGTGTCCGAGCTCGACGAGCTGATCGACGTCGATCCCCCACCGGTCGGCCCATGGTGCGAGGTAGGTGGACACGAGGTCGAGCTCGAAGCGATCGATGCCGGCGTCCACAGGGGTGTGGGTCGTGAACACCAGCCCGGGTCGGATGGCTGCGACGGCCTGGTCGAGGGTCCGCCCGGCCTGCACCTCGCGGTCGACCAGCTCGAACGACAGGAAGCCGGCATGGCCCTCGTTCAGGTGATGGACCGACGGGGTCCAGCCCAGCTCTCTGACCGCCCGGGCGCCGCCGACGCCCAGCACCAGCTCCTGCTCGAGACGGTGGCGGCGGTCGCCGCTGTAGAGGCGGTCGGTGATGTGGCGGTCGGCCTCGGCGTTGATCTCGACGTCGGTGTCGAGCAGCACGAGCGACACGCGACCGACGGCGAGGCGCCACACGCGGGCGACCACCTCCCGATCGCCCATCGGGACCGTCACTGCCACACCGGTGTCGACACAGCCGAGATCGGCGGGCTCGTAGGTCTCGTACCGCTCGGCCTGGGCCCCGTTGGCAAGGGCCTGGCGGAAGAAGCCACCCCGGTAGAAGAGACCCACGCCGCAGAGAGCGACGCCCAGGTCGCTGGCCGCCTTCAGATGGTCGCCGGCCAGCACACCCAGGCCACCCGAGTACTGCGGGACCAGGTCGCTGATGCCGAACTCGGGAGAGAAGTAGGCGATGTCGGGCTCACCGGGCCCGCTGGCCAACAGAGCCGAGAGGTCACTGTCCTCCCGGCTCACGCGGGCCACGAGCGACGCATCCGACAGCAGGCCCTCGAGCTGCGACTCGTCGAGCTGCGACACGATCTGGACCGGGTGCCGGCCCGGTACCGCCCCGGGGAGCGCGTCGAACAGCGCCCGCACGGAGGCGGACCAGGTCCACGTGTGGTGGCGGGCGAGGCGAACAAGCGCGTCGAAGAGGCTGTCGGTGTCCAGGTCGGTTGCTCCGTGCTCGCAGGGAAGGTCCCGAGGCTAGCGGCAGAGACCCGTTGCTCCGGCAACGGCTGCCCGGCGAGGACCGCAGCCGGTCAGGGGATCCGGACGACGCGGAGGGTGTCGGTCGCCCGGGTCTCGGTCGACTGGCCCGAGATCACGACCACCCGGTGCCCGGTGGCGATCCCGAACCTCTCTCTGGCCAGACGCAGGGCGTCGTCGCGCATCTCGCCCGGGGTGGTTCGCTCGGGCGTGAGCGCGGCCTCGGTTCCCCAGCTGAGCGCGAGCTGCCTGACGGTCCTGGGGTCAGGGCTGAAGGCGAGGATGCGCCGCTTGGGCCGGAAGCGGGTGACCGACCGGACGGTGAAGCCCGAGCGCGACAGGCACAGGATGGCGCTGGCGTCGACCTGGTCGGCGATGCGGCATGCGGCCATGGTCAGCGCGTCGGTGGTGACGGCGTCGGGGGCCACGTCGCTCTCTTCCTCGCGGAGCTCGGTCATCAACCGGCCCCACCTGGCGTGGTCGAACTCCTCGTCGGCGCGCTGGCTGATCTCGGCCATGGTGGAGACGGCGTTGACCGGGTCGATGCCGATGGCGGTCTCGCCCGACAGCATGACCGCGCTCGAGCCGTCGAACACCGCGTTGGCGACGTCGGAGGCCTCGGCGCGCGTCGGCGCCGGCGCGTAGACCATCGACTCGAGCATCTGGGTCGCGGTGATGACCGGGCGGCCGCGGGCGACGCAGCGACGGATGATGTGCTTCTGGAGGTGGGGCAGGTCCGACAGCGCGTAGTCGGTGCCGAGATCGCCGCGGGCGACCATGATCGCGCCGCTCGCGGTGATGATGGGCTCGAGGTTCTCGACTGCGGCGCTGGTCTCGACCTTGGCCACGACCAGCGGCCCACGGGGCGAAGCCTCGACCCCGACCCGCCGCACGTCGTGAGCCGACCGCACGAACGAGACCGCGATCATGTCGACGTCGTGCTCGACGAAGGCGTCGACGAGCTTCAGGTCGGCCGGCGTCGGCGTCGGCAGCGAGAGCCGGCTGGAGGGAACCTGGAGGCCGGGCCGGCCCTGGATCAGCCCGCCGTGTATCAGCCTGGCGACCAGCGCCCCCGGGCTCTTCTCCTCGACCACGGCCACGATCTGGCCGTCGCCGAACGCGAGGCGATCGCCGACCAGCAGATCGTCCACCACGCCCTCGTAGTCGACCTCGATGACGTCGCGGCTGCTCGACGAGGTGCCGGCCACCACCCGTACGGCCTGACCGTCGGCCAGCTCCACCCCGCCCGCCGGGAACGGTGCGCAGCGCACCTTCGGTCCGGGCAGGTCGACGAGCACGCCGACGGAGTTGTCGGCGGTGGCCGCCCGCACGAGCCGGTAGGTCTCGAGATGGTCGTCGAGGCTGCCGTGGGCCAGCCCGATGCGGAACACGCTCACCCCGGCGTCGATCATGGCCCCCAACGTCGCCGGCTCGGCCGAGGCCGGCCCCACCGTGGCGACGATGTTGGTGCGGCGCATGCCCGACGGTAACCCGGCGGTCGCGGCTTGTCGTGCGGAGCCGGCAGCGGCAGTTCGCCTCGCGGGCCGCCGGCACCGACACTGTTCGGGTGGGAACGAGCTCAGGGCCGGCCGCCAGCACTCGCCGTCGCCGCTGGGCCCTGCTGGTCGCCGCGGCGGTGGCCTTGGGCCTCGGCTGGCTGGCCCCCGACGACTGGTCGACGGGACCCGGGATGCTCGAGGTCGACTACCTCGGTGACCTGGGGCTGACGGCGCCGGTCGAGGTGGGCTCGACCGAGCCGGTCGAGGTCGTCGAGGACCTCGGTGCGGTCACGATCTCGGCCTCGGCGCCCGCCGGCCTGGCACTCGACGGGTCGATCGAGATCGTGGTCGACGTCGACGATCCCGGGCGGCGGCCGGCACTCGGCGACGTGGACGTCACCATCGTGACGCCCGACGGGAGCCGCGAGATCGTGCCGGTCTACCGCGCCGACGGCGGCCGGTTCGAGGCGTCACGGCAGCCGGCCGACGGCTCCGCGGTGGTCCTCGCCATCCTCGGCGCGGCGATCGTGCTGTGGGTGACCGAAGCGGTCCCGCTCTTCGTGACCTCGCTGGCGATCCCGGTGGCGTTGGCGGTGGCCGAGGTGGGGCCGGCCCGCGACACGCTCGCACCGTTCTTCGATCCCATCATCGTGCTGTTCTTCGCCGGGTTCCTGATGGCGGAGGCGATGAAGAGAGCCGGGCTCGACCGGCTGGTGGCGGTCACGATCGTCGCCGTCGCCGGGCGGGGCCCGGTTCGCCTCTACCTCACGCTGTTGGCGCTGGCCGCGTTCTTGTCGATGTGGATGTCCAACACCGCGGCGGTGACGGTGCTGCTGCCCATCGCCCTGGCGGTGACCGAGCCGCTGGACTCGCTGGGGTACCGCAAGACGGTCGTGCTGGGAATCGCCTACGCCGCCACCATCGGCGGCGTAGGCAGCGCCATCGGGACACCGGCCAACCCGCTGGCGATCAGCTTCATCGAGCGGCTCACCGGGGAGGAGATCACCTTCGCCGAGTGGTTCGGGTTCGGCCTCCCGATGGTGGTGATCTTCCTGCCGGTCATGGCTGCCTACCTGTGGGCGGTGGCGCGGGTCGAGCTCCCGACCGAGCGCTTCCGACGTGCGGCAGCCGTCGCTCGGGACGAGCGGCGCTCGGCCGGCCGGCTCGACCGGGCCCAGGTCGAGGTGCTCTCGGTGTTCGGCGCAGTGATGGCACTGTGGCTCAGCCAGAGCTGGCACGACGTGGACACCGGGATCATCGCGCTCGGCGGTGCGCTGGTCCTGTTCGCCCTGGGTCGGATCGAGTCGAGCGACCTCGGCCGGATCTCCTGGCCGACCCTGCTCACCTTCGGCGGCGGTCTGACGCTGGGCACCTTCATGGTGACGACCGGGACGTCGGACTGGCTGGTGACCCGGCTCTCCGGTGTGGGCACCTGGCCCGAGATCCTCGCCGTCACCGCGGTGGCCGGCGTCGCGCTGGGTCTGACCACGGTGGCGTCCAACACCGCGGCTGCGGCCACCCTCATCCCGCTCGCCGTCCCGTTGGCGGGGATCATCGGCGTGGAGCCGATCCTGCTGGTGGTCGTCGTCGCCGTCGCCTCCTCGGTCGACTTCGCCCTCGTCATCGGCACGCCGCCCACCATGCTCGCCTACAGCACCGAGCTGTTCGGCGTGCGCGAGATCCTGCGCACCGGCTCGCTGCTCGACGTGATAGGCATCGCGTTGCTCGTCGGCGCCGTCGTGCCGCTGTGGCAGCTCTTCGGGCTGGTGTGAGCAACCCGGCGGCCAGCCGGGCAGAGGCGTCGGACCCTTGCGGTGCGGGAGGGAGACGCCCATGATTTGGTCTGGGGACCACGTTCGAGGAAGACCGAAAGGAGATCCATGAAGGCCAAGCCCGGCGACTGGATCACGATCCAGGGCCACAAGGTGGGGGACACCGAGCGCCACGGCCGCATCGTCGACGTACGAGGACCCGATGGCAGCCCTCCCTACATGGTGCAGTGGGGCGACGACCCGTCCGAGCACCTGCTCTTCCCGGGGAGCGACGCGGTCGTCTCGCGCAGTCGGCCCCGCTGACTCGACCGCGACTTCGGTAGCCGCCCGGCCGGCGGTCAGCCGGGCTGCTCGACGAGCCAGATCGCGGTGTCGTCGGCGGGGACCGGGAGCCGCAGGTCGAGCCCGCTGACCGGCGGCGCCTCGATCCACCGGCCGGCTCGCGGCCATACGTCGGGGTCGAACAGCTCGGCGACCATGGGGTCGACGGCGCGGTCGAGCGACCGGATCGAGTCGATCCCGGAGATGATCGGCTCTCCGGCGGGCGGAGGCTCACACCGGCCGGCGAAGCAGATCGCGACCTCGGGCTGGCCCGTCGCCGACCGATCGGTTCGCACGGCGGTGACCGCGATCGCCCGATCACCGGCCACCGGCCACGTGTGACCTCCGTCCCCACGGCTCACGATCTCGCCCTTCTCGATCAGGAACTCGTACAGGCGCCAGTCGTCCTCGATGAAGAGCTGCCGCCGGTCGCCGGTGTCGAGATCGACCAACACCGGCATGCCGTTGGAGCTGGCGTAGAGCAGGCGCACGCCGCGCACGCCGGGCAGCACCGCCTCCCCCGGTCCGAACACGCCGATGACGTAGGCGCGAGGGAGATCGACGTCGTCGGCGACGGGGGTCAGCACCGGCTCGTCGACCGGCGTCGCCGGTGCGGTGACGTCTCGGGCCTGCGACTTGGCCAGCGCCGGCACCACGAGCACGGCGACCAGCACGGCGAGCAGCACCACCACCGCTCCTCGCGACGCGAGCCGCTCGTCGGGAGCCTGCTCGACCTCTTGTCCATAGAACGGCAGCTCGTGCCACGGGGTGGGGCCCGACGTCGGGCTCATGAGGCAACCGTACTGCTGCAGCCGCATCGGCGTACCGCCACTAATGTGCGCCGAGCAGATACCAGGGGAGCACGCCGTGACCATCATCCACCAGAGCCCTCTTCCGACCGTCGAGATCCCGGACGTGTCGATCACCGACCACGTGCTGCGTCGAGCCGACGAGCTGGCCGAGCAGGTCGCCATCACCGACGGGGCCGACACCTCCTACACCTTCGGCGAGCTGAGGACGGCCATCCGAAGCCTGGCCGGGGGGCTGCAGGCGCAGGGCGTGGGGCCGGGCACGACCGTCGGCCTGATGGCGCCGAACCTGCCCGGCTACGCCGTCGTCTTCCACGGCACCGCCACCGCCGGTGCGACCGTGACGACCATCAACCCGACCTACGGCGCCGAGGAGGTGCGCTTCCAGCTCCAGGACGCGGGCGCGTCGCTGCTGGTCACGATCCCGCCGCTGCTCGAGGTCGCCACCGAGGCCATCGAGGGGACCGACGTCGCCGAGATCGTCGTGATGGGCGAAGCCGAGGGGGCGACCCCGCTCACGTCGCTGTTCGGCGACCCGATCGACCAGGTCGCGATCGACGTCCACGACCAGGTGGTCGTCCTGCCCTACTCGTCGGGCACCACCGGCCTGCCCAAGGGGGTGATGCTGACCCACCACAACCTCGTGGCCAACGTGGAGCAGCTCCAGCACGTCCTGCACTACGGCGACGACGAGGCGGCGCTGGCCGCGCTCCCCTTCTTCCACATCTACGGCATGCAGGTGCTGATGAACGCCCTGCTGGCCAACGGGGTCAGGGTCGTCACCATGCCCCGCTTCGACATGGTCGCCGCCCTCGAGCTGGTGCAGAGCGAGAGGATCACCCGGTTCTTCGCGGTGCCGCCCATCGTCCTCGGGCTGGCCAAGGCCCCGATCGTCGGGGACTACGACCTCTCGACGCTGAAGCAGGTGTTCTCCGGTGCCGCTCCGCTGGGAGCCGACCTGGCCGCCGAGGCGTCGGCCCGCGTCGGCTGCGAGGTCGTCCAGGGCTACGGCATGACCGAGCTGAGCCCGGTCAGCCACTGCACGCCCGAAGGCGACTTCCGACCCGGCACCAGCGGGGTGACCGTGTCGAACACCGAGTCGCGGATCGTCGACCCCGAGACCGGCGAGGACCAGCCCGTCGGAGGACGGGGCGAGCTGTGGGTGCGGGGCCCCCAGGTCATGCAGGGGTACCTCAACAACCCCGAGGCCACGGCCGAGACCATCGACGCCGACGGCTGGCTGCACACCGGCGACGTCTCGATCATCGACGAGTTCGGGCACATGACCGTGGTCGACAGGATCAAGGAGCTCATCAAGTACAAGGGCTTCCAGGTTCCTCCCGCCGAGCTGGAGGCGCTGCTGATCACCCACCCCTCGATCGTCGACGTGGCCGTGATCGGCGTGCCCGACGACGAGGCTGGCGAGCTGCCGAAGGCGTTCGTCACGCTGGCGCCCGGTGCCGAGCTGACGCTCGAAGAGGTGCAGGAGTTCGTCGGCGAGCACCTCGTGAGCTACAAGCAGATCCGTCTGCTCGAGACGATCGACGCCATCCCCAAGAGCGCGTCGGGGAAGATCCTGCGGCGCGAGCTGCGAAGCCCGGCATGAGCGGCCCCCGGTTGACATGACCGGGCACGGGCACTCGCACGGGCACTCGGCCGACCGGGGACCGCGGGCCGCGCTGCGCTACCTGAGACACGGGCGCGACATGTGGCGATCCGACGTCAACCGGGCGGTCATCGACCTCGTGAGCCCTGCGCCCGGCGAGGTCGTGGTCGACATCGGCGCCGGAGTGGGAGCCGGAACGGTGTTGGCGGCTCGGGCCGGCGCGACGGTCATGGCCGTCGAGCCCACGCCCTACATGCGCCGGGTCCTCCAGCTTCGCCGGCTCGGCCAGCGGGCCCGCTCGGAGATCCACGTGCTCGACGGCACCGCCGAGCGCCTGCCGGTCGGCGACCGCTCGGCCGACGCCGCCTGGGCGGTCAACTCCCTGCACCACTGGTCGGACCTGCGAGCCGGCCTGGCCGAGATCGTCCGGGTCCTGCGGCCGGGCGGCCGCGTGGTCCTGCTCGACGAGGACTTCGACGATCCCTCGCACCCCGACCACGAACGTCACCAGCAGATGGGCGATCACCACCATCACTTCGACACGGTCGACGCCGAATCGCTGCTCCGCCACGGCACCGAGGCCGGGCTCACCGGAATCGATGTCGGCATTCGCACCCTGGCCGGCGTGCCCGTGCACGCCATGACCGCGACGGGCCGGGCCGCCAGCTGAGTGCTGGTCAGGCCAACGCTTCGATCTCGTCGACGCCGTCCTGGATGCACGACACGAACGTCTCGGGGTCGGGTACGGCGGCCGGGTCGGTGCTGACCGCCAGGTGCAGGTCGTCGATGTAGCTGAGCAGCGTGATGTTCGACGCCGCGCCGCTGAGCGGGCCGAAGCCGTAGTTGGCCAGCAGCTTGGCCCCGGCGATGTAGATCGGTATCGGCGCACCCGGAACGTTGCTGGTGACCACGTCGATCGCCTTGAGCATCGAGCCGAAGATGCTGGTGGTCACGCTCACCGGCAAGCGGTTCAGCACGCCCGACAGCGGCTCGACGATGCCCAGCGCCGGCTCGGCGCGCTGCTCGGCGACCAGAGCGTGCAGCGCGGCCATCCGCTCGACCGGGTCGGCGATGCCCACCGGGAACTCGAAGCGGGCCGGCACGAACTGGTTGCCGGCCACGACCAGCCCGTCGGCCGGGCGGATGTTGATCGGCATGGTCATCCGCAGCCGCTCGACGGGGGCGCCGTGGTGCTCGTGATAGCGACGCAGGCCGCCGGCGACGGCGGCGACGAAGGCGTCGTTCAGGTGGCCGCCCACCAGCTTCGACGCCGCCTTCATCCTCGGCAGCGAGGCCGAGACCGTGTCGAACCGCACGCTCGACGATCGTCCGGTCATGATCGGGCTCAGCGGATCCGACACCGGCTTCAGCATCCGCGCCGTGGAGCCCGCGGTCCGCAGCGTGGTCCTGGTGCTGTCGAGTGGCCGGCGGGCGGCCCCGGCCACCATGCCCGGGAGCCGGCGGAGGATGCCGGCCTGCCGGCGGGCTTCGTGCTCGATGCCCTCCCGGAGCAGCTCGACGGTGCTGGGCCGTTCGGCAACGGGGACCTCGGGCATCGGGCCACGTGGCTTGCCCTCGGGCGTGGTGTCGAGGAAGGCCATCGACAGCTTCATGGCGCCCACGCCGTCGGTGAGCGCGTGGTGCATCTTCTGCACCAGCGCCGTGCGGTCGTGGGCCAGGCCCTCGACGATCTGGAACTCCCACAGCGGGCGAGCCCGGTCGAACCCGCTCATGGCGAACGGCGCGGCCATGTCGAGGATCGCCCGCAGCGACCCGTCGCCCGGCGCCTTCATCCACCTGACGTGGTAGTCGAGGTCGAAGTGCTCGTCGTAGACGTACTCGGGCGGCGCTACACCGAACGGCGCGGTCGCCACCCGCTGTCGCAGACGAGGCACCTCGCGGGACGCCCGCTCCATCTGCTCGTGGAACCGGTCGCGATCCGGCATCGACTCGAGCAGCGACACCGTGGTGATGGTCGACCGGAGCAGGGGGTCCTTCTCGATCGACCACATGAGCGCGTCCTGGTCGCTCATCCGGTTCTCGAACTGGATCTCGGCCATGGCTCCATCCTTGCCGATGGACCGGCTGCGAGCCTCCCAGGCTCGGCTACCAGGGGTGCTCGCTGCCGTCCCAGCGCAGGAAGCGTCCGCTGTCGTCGGCGGTGAGCCGACCCAGCACGTCGGCGATGCCCTCGGCCGACTCCTGCGGGTCGAGGGCCGCCTTCGGCCCGCTCATGTCGGTACGGACCCAGCCGGGGTGGATGGCGACGTAGGTCACGGCGTCGTCGGAGCTGGCCGACATCACGGTGACCATGTTCATCACCGCCTTCGACGCGTTGTACCCCACGTCGAAGGGCATCTGCGCGCCGACGACCATCGAGCCGAGCTGGGACGTGATGTTGGCCACGACCGGGTCGGTGCCCCGGTGCAGCAGCGGCCTCAGGGCCCGGGTGAGCAGCATCGGCCCGAGGGCGTTGACCCGGATCTGCTCGAGGACGACGTCGCTCGCGGCCTCGAACGGACCCTGCGTGCGGCGGTCGACGCCCAGCTCCCTCGCCGTCATCCCGGCGTTGTTCACGAGGGTGTCGACCGCATCGGTCTGGGCCGCCAGGGCGGAGGCGAAGCCCTCGATCGAGGCCTCGTCGCCGATGTCGAGCGGGAGGATGCCGGCCGGGCCCAGCTCGCGCAGCGCATCGGCGCCGTCGGGGTTGCGGCACGCTCCCCAGACGGTGTCGCCCCGGCCGATGAGGACCTCTGCAGTGGCGAGCCCGATGCCCCGGTTGGCCCCGGTGATGACGACGCGACGTCCCGACATGGCCGACAACCTAGGACACCGGGCCAGCCCGAGGCCGGTCCGCCGGCGAGGCTAGAGCCAGTGGTAGTCGTCGGGGTCGACCTGGCGGGTCTGCTCCCAGAACTCGAGCATCGAGAACGGCCAGTTCTGCGCGACCCGGCCGCTCTTGCTCTTGTACCAGCTGTTCACCGACGACACCCCCCAGGCGTACCCGAGGTTGCCGGCGTCGATGCGCTCGTTGTAGGCGTCGTGGACCTCGACCTTGACGTCGAGCGCCCGGTGGCCGGTCTCGAGCAGTCGTCGGAGGGACTCGGTGATGTAGTGCGCCTCGCACTCCGAGAAGTAGATGATGCTGCCGTTGATCACGATGTTGGTGTTGGGCCCGTACATGAAGAAGAAGTTGGGGAAGTTGGGGCTCACGACACCGAGGTAGGCCCTGGCGTTGCCGTCCCACTGCTCGTGCAGGTCCACTCCCCCGCGTCCGACCACCTTCATCGGCGTCAGGAACTCCGACGCCTTGAACCCGGTGCCGTAGACGATCACGTCGACGTCGTGGCTCGTGCCGTCGACGTCGACGAGACCCTCCGGGGTGATGCGCTCGATCCCGGTCGTGCACAGCTCCACGTTGTCGCGCTTCAGGGTGCGGGCCCACACGCCGTCGTCGATCACGAACCGCTTGGCGCCGGCGGTGTTGCGAGGCAGGGTCTTCTCGAGGAGGTCGGGGCGGTCGGCGAACTCGGCCTGGAAGTTGAGCGTCAGCAGCTCGCGGAGCTCGTCGTTGGCGGCGCTGACCGACGTCTCGATCGGCTCGGGCCAGTCGGGATCGACGGCGAGGGCGGGCAGCAGGCCCTCGTGGCTCCGCCAGAACAGATGGAGCCGGTACCAGTTGGAGAAGTGCGGCACGTGGGTGAACAGCCACATCAGGTTCGGGTTGAGCGGCTGGGCGTACTGCGGGCGGGGCACCATCCAGTTGGCGGTCCGCTGGCACACGGTGACGTGGTCGGCGACCTCGGCGACGTGCGGGATGAACTGCATCGCGCTGCAGCCGTTCCCGATCACGGCGACGCGCCGGCCGGCCAGGTCGACGTCGTGGTCCCACCTCGCCGAGTGGAACGCCGGACCCTCGAAGCTCTCGCGGCCCTCGATGTCGGGGAGCTGGGGGCGGTTCAGCTGGCCGACGGCGCTGATCACCGCGTTGGCTTCGAGGGTGGCCTCGCCGTCGGGGGTCGACAGCTCCAGGGTCCAGGTGGCGCGCTCGTCGTCGAAGACGACCGCCTGCACCTCGGTGTCGAACCGGATGTGGTCGCGTATGCCGAACTGGTCGGCGCAGTCGTTGAAGTACTCGAGCAGCACGCCCTGGCTCGAGTGGTAGCCCGGCCAGTCGTGCTTCTGCATGAACGAGTAGCAGTAGGTGTGGTTCGGGACGTCGACCCGGCAGCCGGGGTAGGTGTTCTCGAACCACGTCCCGCCGATGCCCGGGTTCTTCTCGAGCACCACGTAGTCGATCCCGGCCTGGGCCAGTCGATGGGCGGCGAGGATGCCCGACATGCCGGCGCCGACGATCACGACCCGCATGGGGGTGTCGGGCGCGATGTCGTCCTTGTGCCACGTCGGTGCCCGCAGGTCGGCTCCCTCCGGGGCCAGCTCCTCGGTGAGCATGGCGAGGTAGGCCTCGTCGAGCGTGGTACCGGTGGTCCAGTTCATCATGGCGTGGAGGTCGGCTCCGCTCGGGGCGGGCGCCAGCGGGCCGTCGTGGTCGCGAAGGCGAGCCAGGGCCTCGGCGGCCAGGTCGCGGCACTCCTCTTGCTGCTCGGGTGTCCAGCCGCCCTGCTCGGCGAACGGGTTGGTCAGGTCGAGCCGGAGCGAGTCGCGCAGCAGAGTCAGGTCGCCGAGGGCGTGGGCCAGGGCCGGGAGGATGGCGGGCAGCTCGACGCCCGGGTCGTCGAGCAGGGCCCGCAGCTCGTCGTCGGTCTCGGTGATCGGCAGGATCTCGGGGTGCGACACGCGACTACCCGGAGGACGTGACGAGGATGCGGGCGCTGGCGAAGGCGCCCACCCCAAAGGACCGGCCGTCGATCTCGACGGTGGTGGTGCCGTCGGGCGACGACGCGGTCACGACACCCGTGCGACCGGGCTGGACGCCGACGCTCTCGAGGTACTCGAGCTGGCCGGGGCGGAACTCGAGCTCCTCGGGGATCCGCTCGACGTGGAAGCCACTACCGACCTCGATGTCGGTGAGCCGCTTGCCGTCGACAGGCTGCTGGTAGCCCGACCCGGGGATGGGGTTGCCGTGAGGGCACGTGGTCGGGTCGCCCAGCACCCGGACGAGGGCCTCCTCGACGACCGGGGAGATCACGTGCTCCCACTTGCCGGCCTCGTGGTGGGCCTCGGCCCAGCTGAGATCGAGGATGTCGGTGAGGAACCGCTCGGCGATCCGGTGCCGCCGCACGACCTGGCGGGCCAGCGCGGCGCCATCGTCGGTGAGGGTGATCTCCCCCGACCCGCCCACGTCGACGAGGCCCTCCCGCTCCATGCGCCGGATCATCTCCGACACCGCGGGCCGGGTGACCTCGAGCCGCTCCGCCACCCGAGCCTGGATCACGTCGAAGCCGTCCTCGGACAGCTCGAAGATCGTCTCGCAGTACTCCTCGAAGGCGGGGTGGTACTCCGGTGCCTCGTACACCATGCTTCGACTCTACGTGGCCGACGGGATCACCGGGTGGCCGGGAGAGGAGATGGCCCATGACCCCAGCCGCCGGGCGGTTCCCGCTGACCGAGCTGCCGACGCCGTGCCACCGGCTTCCCCGCCTGGGCGCGGCGCTGGGACTGGACGAGCTGTGGGCCAAGCGCGACGACCTCACCAGCCTCGACGTGGGCGGCAACAAGGCCCGCAAGCTCGAGTACCTGTGTGCTGCGGCGCGCGACGCCGGCTGCGACGTCCTGGTCACCGGGGGCGCGACCCAGAGCAACCACTGCCGGATGACCGCCGCCGCAGCCGCGGTCTCGGGTCTCGACGCGGTGCTGGTCCTGGGCGGCGAGGCCCCAGAGGCGGCCGAGGGCAACGTGGTGCTCGACCGGCTCTTCGGCGCCGAGCTCCGCTTCCAGGGCCGGGTCGCCGCCGCCCGGCTGGAGCAGCTCATCGGCGACACGTGCGCGGAGCTGGAGGCCGACGGCCGCACCCCCTACCCGGTGCCGCTCGGCGGTTCCAGCCCGGTCGGGGCCCTCGGGTACGTCGCCGCCGCCCGCGAGATCGAGGAACAGGTGCCCGGGCCACCGCGGGTCGTGTGTGCGGTCGGGTCGGGCGGCATGTACGCAGGGCTGGTGGCGGGGCTGGGCGGCCACGACCGGGTGTGGGGCGTCGACGTCGAGGCGATCGACGACGCCGCCGGCAAGGTCGCCGACCTGGCCGCGGCCACCGCCGCGATCGCAGGTCTGTCGGCGCCGACCGGCGAGGCCCGGCTCGACACCAGCCAGACCGGCACCGGCTACGGCGTGCCGACCGAGACGGTCCGCGAGGCGCTCACCCTGGCGGCGCGTCACGAGGGCCTGGTGCTCGACCCCGTCTACTCGGGGAAGGCCATGGCCGGCCTGGTCGAGGCCGCTCGAACCGGCGCGCTCGGCCACGAGGGCCCGGTGGTCTTCGTGTGCAGCGGCGGGACCCCGGCGCTGTTCACCGACCGCTACCGACCCTGGTTCGACTGACCGACCGTCCATGCCGGAGCGGGCGCCGCCGTACACTCGCGCGGGTGGCCGAGCACGCAACGCCGAGCGAGGTCGCCTACGCCCGCAACGGCGACGTGCACCTCGCCTACCAGACCCTCGGATCCGGACCACGCGACCTCGTCTACCGCATCGGCGGGTTCATCCCGCTTTCGGTCGTCTGGAGCTTCCCGCCGCTGGCCGCCTTCCTCCGGCGCCTGGGCGGCCTGGGGAGGCTGATCCTCTTCGACAGCCGCGGGGTGGGCCTGTCGGACCCGGTGACCATGGGCGGGGCCGGGACGACCGAGGACCTGGCCGGCGACCTCGTGGCCGTCCTCGACGCCTGCGACTCCAGATCCGCCGTGATCGTCGCGTCCGGGTTCAACTCCGCCCCGTCGGTCACCGCGGCGGTGCGCCGTCCCGATCGCATCGAGCGGCTCGTGCTCGTGAACCCGGTGGTCCGCACGAGGTGGGCGCCGGACTTCCCGCTGGCCCCGACCCTCGAGGAGGCGCAGGCGGTCGTCGAGCAGGTCCTGAGCGGGGACGGGATGCCGGCTCCCGCCGACGGGGCCGACGACGCGCTCACCCGGTTCCTCGAGCGGGCCGGCCGCGAGGGGGCGAGCCCGGGGTCGGCGCGCGCGATCTACGAGTCCTACGGCGACATCGACATCCGCGACCTGCTTCCACAGGTGACCCAGCCGACGCTCGTGCTCTGGCGCCCCGGCGCCGATGCTCTCGGCCAGCCCCAGGCGCCGTACCTGGCCGAGCACGTGCCCGGAGCCAGCCTGGTGTCGGTCCCCGGTGACGACTTCTTCGCCTTCGTCGGCGAGACCGAGCCGGTGCTGACCGAGATCGAGGAGTTCGTCAGCGGTGTGGCCGGCGCCCGCGCCCCCGACCGGGTCCTGCGGGTCATGCTGTTCTCCGACATCGTGGGATCCACCGAGATCGCCGCCCAGGTCGGCGACGCGGCCTGGCGACGCCTGCTCGACCGCCACGATCAGATCGTCGCCGAGGCACTCGATCGCTTCGGAGGCACCACGGTCAACCCCACTGGCGACGGCGTGCTGGCCACCTTCCCCAGCCCCAGCGCCGGGCTCGGCTGCGCGGTTGCCGTCGCCGACGCGCTGCGCGGGCTCGACCTGGCCGTCCGATTCGGCGTGCACGTCGGGGAGGTGGAGCTGCGGGGTGCCGACATCGGCGGGCTCGGCGTCAACCTGGCCGCCCGCGTGATGGGCGCGGCCGACCCGGGCGAGATCGTGGTGTCCGATGCCGTCCCTCCGCTCGTCCGGGGCAGCGGGCTGAGCTTCGAGCCCCTCGGAGCCCAGCGTCTCCGGGGCGTTCCCTTCGAGGTCGAGCTACATCGACTGGTTCGCTGACCCGTGCCGCCGCTCGAATGCGGCCAGGAACCGGGCGAAGCGTTGGTGGGCGTAGGGGACGAAGCGGATCCGCTGGATCGGCTGGAGGGCCAGGGGCAGCGCCGCCATCGCGTACATGTAGTCCGACAGTGGGATCATCTGCTCGGTCTCCGCCACGAGCGTCCGGAGCGCTGCGCTTCGAGCGCTGGCGGTCGCAAAGGTGGCGTTGTCGAGGTAGAAGCCGACGAGCGAGGCGATGTCGGACACCGAGTACTGCGGTTCGGCGATCCAGAAGTGGGGCGGGTCGGGAGCGCCGTGGCGCATCACGGTCTCGGCGAAGAGGTTGGCGAAGTCGAACGCGATGTGGTTGCGGCACGAGAACTCGAAGTCGAGGAGCCGGAGCTCACCGGTGTCCAGCCGCATGATGTTGCCGTGGTAGGTGTCGTTGTGACAGAAGGTCGGCTCCCGGTCGGGGAGGCATGCCATCACCTTCTCGAGCGTCTCGTCGGCGTAGATCGCGGTCAGCTCGTCGCACAGCTCCTGCTCTTCGACCGGCAGCTCCGAGCGCCGGTCGACCAGCACCGTCCTGGCCATGTCACCCCACTGCCGATGGAGCAGCTCGAAGAACGTGAGCTCGGGCAGCTCGGCCGGCTCGAGCTGGTGGAGCCGGTACAGCTCGTCGGCGATCCGGCGCTGGATGCCCGGGTCGTACAGCTCGTCGGCGGTGAGCGTGCGCCCCGCGTAGAACTCCTCGATCCGGCAGACGTCGTCGTAGTGGTAGCAGCGGGCCGCGATCCCGCGCTCTGCGAGCAGCTCGAACACCGCCCGCTCGGAAGCATGGTCGAGGATGGCGTTCTCCTTGCCGGCCAGATGCCGGTAGAGCACCGCCGGCGGGTCGACGGCGCGCTTCGCCTCGATGCCCATCGTGAGCGACGAGAAGCCCTTCGGCGCGGCGAACGTGAAGCCGTCGACGTCGATCCCTCGCCACTCCGGGAGCACGGCCTGGCACCGCCCGAGCGCCTCCCGTGTCACGTCCGAAGGCCTCCCCATGCCGACGTTCTAGCCGCGCCGGTCGCCCGATCATGAGCTCGTCGTCTCGCCGGCCGATGCCCGGTGGACGTCTAGCCGGCAACCGCGGCGGCGACTAGGCTGGCCGCTCAGACGCGCCGAGGCCGCACTCGCGGAGCGAGCGCATTTCGAGCGACGGTCGGGGGCGGCCGGACCGCACACCAGGGGGGACGAGGCTGTGTCGGAACGGTACGAGGCGCTGGTCATCGGGACCGGTTTCGGCGGGTCGATCAACGCCTGTCGTCTGGCCAAGCGGTGGCCCGACGGCAAGGTGCTGGTCCTGGAGCGGGGCAAGCGCTACCCGCTGGGGAGCTTCCCCCGCACCCCCCACGACTTCGCGAGGAACTTCTGGAACCTTCCCGGCGAGGGGCGTGATCGGCCCGGGCCGATGACCGGAGACAGCCAACGGGGCATGTTCGACGTACGGAACTACGGACACATGGACGTCGTGATGTCGGCCGGACTGGGCGGCGGCTCGCTGATCTACGCCAACGTCTTCCTCGAACCGCCCGACGCGGTGTTCGACTCCCGTTGGCCGGCCACCGCCCACAAGGCCGAGCTGATGCCCTACTACCACGTGGCAAAGGAGGTGCTCGGGTCGCGACCCATCCCGGTCAACGACGACCCTCGGCGTCACATACCCCGCACCCAGGCCTTCGGGGAGATCGCCGAGAAGCTCGG
>JBFJYB010000010.1:0-16298 GCA_041622835.1 Acidimicrobiales bacterium
ATAGCGGCCGCACACGTCGCCCACGGCCCTCGTCGCCGCGGCCTGCCACCCGCCGGGATCGCGGTCGAGGACGGGCACGACGAGGTAGACGCTCTCGGTGCCGCCGCGGATGAGCGGGGGCTCGTCGCTCGAGAAGTCGGGCGAGCGCTCCTGACCGGTCAGGCCGTGGATCGCCGCCATCAGGTCGTCGGTGATCCGCGTGCGACGGCGGCGGGACCGGCCCCCGTAGTCGAGCGGGTGGATCGGTCGCCCGAACCGGACCGTGGCCGACGTGAACGGGCGGGGCGTGGAAGCGCCAGCCGGCTGGACCACGTCGGTCCCGATGAGCCCGGCCGGGACGATCGGCGCACCGGTGGTCAGCGCCAGGTGGGCGACCCCGCTGTGGCCTCGATGAAGCAGACCGTCGCGCGATCTCGTGCCCTCCGGGTAGATCCCCAGCAGGTCGCCCCGGGCGAGCACCTCCGAGGCGGTGTCGAGCGCAGCCATCGCCTGGCGGCCGTCGCGGCGCTCGATCGGGATCATGCCGAGCGCCGGGAAGAGCCAGCGGGTCTTCCAGCTGTCGAGGTACTCGGCCTTCCCGAGGAAGACCAGCTGGCGCGACATCGACAGGGTCAGCGCCACGCTGTCGAAGAACGACAGGTGGTTGGCGGCGACGATGGCCGGGCCGCGCCGAGGGATGTGCCCGGCACCCTCCACGTCGATCCGGAACAGCAGCCGGTACAGCGGCGTGACCGCGGCGCGAAAGGCCCGATACGAGCGGGCTGGCCGGGCGGCTGGCATCGCGGCGAGTATAGGAACTGGCGTGAACGCGGCCGCTCAACCCAGCTCGCGCCGCAACACCTTGCCGGTCGCATTGCGCGGGATCTGGTCGACCAGCTCGATCGTGCGGGGGACCTTGTGACGCGAGAGGGTCGTGCGCACCAGTTCCCGAAGCTCGTCGACGTCCACGTCGTCGGCCGCGACGGCGGGCACGACGTAGGCGGCCAGCCGTTGACCGAAGTCGGCGTCGGCCACGCCGACTGCCGCCGCGTCGGCCACGGCCGGATGGGTGCGCAGCACGTCCTCGACCTCGGCCGGGAACACGTTCTCGCCGCCGCTGACGATCATGTCGTCCTCACGGCCGGTCACGTGGAGCAGGCCGTCGTCGTCGACGTACCCGACGTCCCCGGTCGCCATCAGGCCGTCGACGACCCGCTTGCTGCCCCCGCCGGTGTAGCCGCTGAACTGGAGGTTGCTGCCCACGTAGATCCGCCCGGGTTCGCCGGGACGGACCTCTCGGTCATCGTCGTCGAGCAAACGGACCGTCGCACCCGGGGGCGGGCGGCCGGCGGTCCCCGGCGCAGCCCGCATCTCTTCGGGAGTGGCGATCGCCGCCTGACCGACCTCGGTCGATCCGTACAGGTTGTAGAGCGTGTCGCCGGCGGCATCCATCCACTCCTCCGACAGGGTGCCGGGCAGCGCCGAGCCGCTCGAGCACACGATGCGGAGCGAGGACAGGTCGCACCCGTCGAGCGCCCCCGCCCCGAGGATCCGCTGGAGCATCACGGGGACGACGGCCAGGACGGACGCCTCGTGCTGCTCCACCGCCTCGATGGTGGCGACCGGGTCGAACCGCCGCCGCAGCACCACCGTGCCGGCGAGGGTCGTCGCCAGCACCATCATCGACAGCCCCCACGCATGGAACAACGGTGCGGCGACGAAGAAGACGTCGCCCCGACGGAAGGGGATCCGGTCGAACAGCCCGGTGGCAGCGACCAGGTCGGGACGAGCGTCGTCGCGACGGGCGCCCTTGGGCGTTCCGGTCGTGCCCGACGTGAGCAGCACCGGCAACGACGCTCGCCGGGGCCGCGGTGGCCGGCTGCGCCTGGCGCTGGCCCGGACCGATGGCAGCGAGTCGGGACCGTGTCCGTCGTCATCGGCCGACAGCACCAGCTTCACGTCGAGGCCGCGGGTCGCCGCTTCGACGAGCGGCGCGAACTCGTCGTCGCGGACCACGGCGCCGACTCGCTCCCGTCGCAGGACGTCGGTCAGCTGCGGCGCGCCGAATCCGGTGTTGAGATAGACCACGTCGGCACCGATCTTGGCGGCGGCCAGGTTGGCCTCGACGAAGCCGCGGTGGTTCCTGGCGAGGAGGCCGACGGTCACGTCCGTGGTGAGCCCCCGCTCGATGAGCCCGGCCGCCAGCCGGCTCGAGCGTCGGTCGAGCTCGCCGTAGGTCAGCGAACCGGCCTCGTCGACCAGGGCCACCCGGGTCGGGTACCGGCCCGCGGCTCCGGCCACCACCGCAGCGGGCGTGGCGCCCCAACGGGCCAGGCCGGCCGCATTGGCCACCGACAGACCCGGTTCGAGGATGCCCGATCGCCGCAGGCGGCCGACGGCGCGGACGTTGTCGGTCAACGCGCTCACGAGCGAGGAGGGTTGCACGGTCAGCTGGCGACCGGCCACGGATGGCCGCTCGTGGGAGCCGACGGCGTTCGCAGGGTCATCAGATAGAGCCTAGGCGTCGTACCCCGTGTGTCGTAATTCACTTCGCAAAAGCTGGACATAGTACGGATGCGTAGTAGAGTACGCATCAGTGATAGCCAATCCCGGCATCCATCCCCCCAAGCTCCAGGAGCTCCCCCATGACTGATGTTCTCGATCGCGTCACCGACGTCCAGACCCGCCTGCTCGACAACCTCGAGTCGGTTCAGGAGCGCGTGATCTCCACCCAGGAGAAGGTCGCCGACGCCGTGACCCCCCGCCTCCCCGACGTGAAGGTCCCCTTCGCCGACCGGATGCCGTCCGCCTCCGAGGTGGTCAGCAACTACTTCGACTTCGTGGCCAAGGCCAACAAGATGAACCGCACCTTCGCCCAGAAGGTCGTCGACGCCTGGACCCAGGACAAGTCGAGCTCCAAGGCCAAGTCCACCACCGGTTCCAAGACCAAGAAGTCCTGAGCCCACGGGAGCCGAGCCATGGCCGCTGCCGCTGAGGCGCAGGGCGACGATCACGACGACGACGAGCAGGAGCTCGGCCGTCTCGGAGCGTTCATCCGCACCCAGCGGCGGCTGGCCGAGCTCAGCCAGCGCGAGCTGGCCAAGCTCACCAACCTCTCGGACCCGTACGTCAGCCAGATAGAACGGGGGCTGCACCAGCCCTCGGTCAAGGTCCTCACCTCTCTCGCCCGAGCGCTCAACGTTCGGGCCGACACCATGCTCGGCTACGCCGGCTGGATCGAGGGGCTGGGCACCGACGAGACCGATCGGCCCGACGCGGCCTCCGCGATCCGCGCCGACCCGGCCCTCAGCGAGCGCCAGAAGCGCGCTCTGCTCACGATCTACGAGTCGTTCACCGCCAACCCCGACTGAGCCGGGCCACCCACCGGATCGGTCAGCGGTGATCGGCGGGGTCGACCCCGGCTGCGGCCAACAGCGTCGAGTACCCCTCCTCGAGCGCCTCGCGCAGCCCAGCCGGGTCGGACACCGCCACCGGATCGATGCACACGCCCATATCGAGGCTGCCGTTGTACGACACCGCGGTGAGGTTGAACGCGGTCCCCGCCACCGGTCCGAGCGGGTAGGTCTCGAGCGTCTTCGCTCCCGACACCCAGACCTCGAAGGGCGCAGCCCGCAGGTTGCTGGTCGCAAAGTCGATCTTGGCCGCCTGTGACCGGGCCAACCGCGTCACCACCGACGTGGGGAGCAGGTTGGCCACACCGGCCATGCCGGCGAGGGCACCCGGCCCCGACACCCCGCGACGCTTGGCCGCCATCAGCTCCGAGATGGCGGTGAACCGCTCGGTCACCGGCATCGGCGCTCCCGGCACCGTCACCCGTACCGGCGTGAACGAGTTGCCCCCGACCGCGTCGTCGGTCCGGGTCGACACCACGAACGTGCATCGGAACGACTCGACGCGGCTCCCACGGGCCCGGTGGTACTCGGCGGCCCCCTCGGTCGCACCGGTGACGAAGACGTCGTTCACCGAGCCGCCCAGCGCCTTCCCCGCCTCCTTGGCCGCGCTCAACGGGAGCCGCAGCGTCTCCAGGTGGCGGCGTCGGGACCGCTCGACCCACAGCGGTGACCCGCTGTCGGGCTTGGACTCGATGTCGATCTCGGACGCCGTCGAGCGCACGGTGGACACGACCCGTTCGGCCGCGTCGCGTATGCGGAGCGGATCGGCGTACCACAGCGCCGCCTCCCCCGTCGCTCGCCGGGCGATGCCGGCCTGGCGTCTCAGCAGGTGGCCGACTGCGCCGGTGGCGTTGCTCACGAACCCGGCCGACTCCTCGGTGTGCAACCCCTCGGCGTGATCGGCGGCCACCGCGTCGGCGATCAGCTGATCGAGGTCGACCTCGGGTGGGAGCGGCTCGTTCGGTCCGAGCTGCATGAACTGCTCGGAGAGGTGGACCAGCCCGGTCCCGTCGCTGATCGAGTGGTGGACCTTCCAGATCAGCGCCCCCTGACCGCCCTCGAGCCCGTCGACGACGATGAACCACCAGAGCGGTCGCGTCCGGTCGAAGGGCTCCTCGTGGGTGAGCGAGGCCAGATCGAACAGCTGCCTTCGGGTTCCCGGCGCGGGGAGGGCGGCATGGCGCACGTGGTAGTCGAGGTCGAAGTCGGGGTCGGTCATCCACACCGGAGGCGTCAGCCGCCCGACCCGGGCCACGACCCGCTCGCGAAGCCGCGAGACCTTGGCCACTGCGTTGGCCATCCGGTGACGGAAGTCCTCGAAGTCGATCGGCCGGTCGAGTATCGAGACGCTCGCCCCGTTGGGGTTGAGCCACGGGTCCTTCTCGACGTTCCACATCAGCGCCTCGGCGTCGGTCATCTGCCGCTCGAAGCGTGATTCGCGCTCCTTCCAGCCCCGTTCTGGTGCGATCTCGGCCATGATCAGGTGTCCGAGCCGGGCCGGCGCTCGGCCTCGCGGGTCGGGTCGCCCCTGTAGCCGGGCGGGTAGGTGAGCGCCAGCTCCTCGGGGGTCGGTTCGCGAGGGACCCTCGCCTCCTCGGGCAGCAGCTCGACGATGGCCGCCATCAGCCGCTCGGTGTCCTGCTCCACGTCCTCGTAGCCGAGCTCGACCGGCGGACCGACACGGACCTGGACCAGGGGCGGGTCGACGACGTCGAAACGGGGCAGACGGGCCGACCGGGGCCAGACCCTCTCGGTCCCCCACAGCCCGACCGGGATCACCGGGACCCGGGCCATGGCGGCCAGTCGGGCCGCGCCCCAGCGCGCCTTCAGGACCGGGTCGAAGAACGCCGGTCCGCGCGGGATCGTGCCCTGCGGCATCATGGCGATGATCTCACCCGCCTGGAGGGCCCGGGCCGCGGCGAGGAGCGGCTCGTCGGACCCGGTGCCGCGGTCGACCCGGATGCCCCCGGCCGCGCGGGCCAGCGGCCCGATGATCGGCGCGTCGAACACCTCCTTCTTCCCGAGGAACCGCCCGGACCGGCCCGACTTGGCGATCACCAGGTTCAGCGCCGCCGAGTCGAAGTAGCTCCGGTGGTTGCCGCACAAGATGGCACCACCGGTCGAGGGGATGTTCTCGATGCCGGAGATCTCGAACCGGGCGTTGGGGAGAAGCCACGGCTGGTTGAACGGCCGCATGAGGTCCTGGATCTCGCGACCGGCGATCTTCACGACGCCCTCGGGGACGTCGAAGTGGCGGATCGGCCAACCCTGGATCCCGGCGACGACCCGCAGCCGCGGGTCCGGGTTGACCGCGACCCCGTGGCCGACCTCGGCCAGCAGCGGGGCGTCGTAGTAGCTGTCGGAGTAGGCGTAGCTGGCGTCGAGCGCGACGCCGGCGTCGGCGGCCCACTCCTTCACGGCGAGCAGCTTCTCGCGTCCCCACACGAACCGGCCGATCATCTCGCCGGTGTAGACCTGGCCGTCGTCGTCCCATCGGGTTGCGATCACCACGTCGATGCCGAGCCGGGCCGCCAGCGGCGAGACGAGCGACTCGGGGGAGGTGGTGGCCATGACCAGCGTGCGGCCCGCCTCGCGGTGGCTGGCCAGCTCCTGCTTGGCAAAGGGCGGCACCATGGCCTCGAGATCGTCGGCGGCGGCGTCGGCCGCCTTGCGGACGTCGGCGACGGGCCAGCCGCGCGCCGCCCGGGCCGCGGTGAGCCGGGTGAGCATCATCACGATGCGGCTCTCGCCGACGCGGTTGTAGAGGCCGAACATGGCGTCGAGCAGGGGCACGTCGATCTTCTGGCCCAGGCCGTGCTCGGCCAGGTGACGCTGGAAGACCGGCGCCGACGAGCCGTCGACGAGGGTCCGGTCGAGATCGAAGATCGCGGCGGTCGGGCGGCTCACGGGCTCGCCACCTCACCGGCCGCCTTCTTGAGGACCTGGATCTCGTCGATGCACAGCTCGGCCAGGTAGTCGAGATCGGGCACCAGCTCACGGCACGCAACCAGGCCGAAGTCGAGGTGGTCGACGTAGCTCTGCACGGTGATGTTGAGACCCTGGCCTTCGACGATGGTCGACACCGGGTAGTAGTGGGTCATCTGTGCTCCCGCGAAGTAGAGGGGGGTGCGCGGTCCGGGAACGTTGGAGACGACCAGGTTGACCGGCATGCCGACCCGGTCGCCCAGGTTGATGCGCGACGCCAGACGGGAGGCGCGGGTGGCCAGTGCCCGTGGGGCCAGCTCGGCGACCTCCTGGATGAGGTCGGCCGGCATCAGGTCGAAGTCGTGCTTGGCCTCCTGCATCGTCTCGTGCACGGCCTTCACCCGGTCGAGCGGGTCGGCCAGGTGGGTCGGGATCTGCGGGAAGAGCGACGACACCCGGTTCGTCCACCGGTCGTCCTCGTCGCCGGTGCGGATCGAGACCGGCACCATCGCCACGAGCGGCTCGTCGGGGAGAGCTTCGTGGGCTTCGAGATAGCGGCGCAGCGCACCGGCGCACACCGCCATCACCACGTCGTTGACGGTGACCCCGAGCAGGCTCTTGGTCGCCTTGACGTCGGCCAGGGAGGCGGACCGGAACGCGAACCGGCGGTGGGCGGTGATGCTCCTGTTGAACGGCGTCGGGGGCGCGGTCCTCGTCGGGAGGGTGGGCAGCGGGTCGCGTTCTTCGGGCTTCATCCCGCGCCGCATGAAGGCGCCGAGGGGGCCGGGCATGCCGCGGCGAGCGAGATCGGCCATCGCCGTGATCCCCTCGCTGCGGGTCGCCTGTCCGAGTTGGCGAAGGGCCCGGATCTGGAACCGGACCGCCTTCCCGGGGCGGCGGGCCAGGTTCAACAGGCCCCGCGCCAACATCTCGGCGTCGGTGGGCATGCGGTCGGCGACCCAGTCGTCGGCGACGTGCTCGGCGGTGGCGTCCTGGTCGTGGTCGAGCAGCATGCTCATCATCTCGGCGCCGGCCGCGCCGTCGATGGTGGCGTGGTGGATCTTCGACATGATGGCGAACTCTCCGCTGCTGAGACCCTCGATGACGTAGGCCTCCCAGAGCGGACGCGCGCGGTCGAGGGGCCGGCCGATCAGCCGGGCCACCAGCTCGGCCAGCTGCTCGTCGTCACCCGGAGCGGGGATGGCGATGTGGCGCAGGTGGAAGTCGAGGTCGAAGTCGGGATCGTTCAGCCAGTAGGGGTGGTCCAGCTCGAAGGGCACCTCGACCAGGCGACGGCGGTACGGCTCGAGGATGGGCAGCCGCGCCTCGATCTGGTCGCGGAACGCCCGGTAGGGGTCGAAGTCCGGGTCGGCGGGCCGGGTGTAGACGGCCAGGCTGTTCACGTGCCCGAAGGACGATCCGGTCTCCATGTACAGGAAGCCGGCGTCGGTCCCGCTGAGCTGCTTCAACACGAGTCCACCTCCAAGGGCACGTTCACCCTACGAGGCTAGGTGGTGCGTGTCGTTGAAGCTCACGAGCGTTGGTCCGCCCGCTTGCACCGAGATCCGGGTGATCGCCGCCGGGTCGAGTCGACAGCGCCACGCCACCGAGTCGCCGACGCCCAGCGCCCACGCCACTGCGGCCTTGATGGGCGAGACGTGGCTCACGACCACGACGTGCTCGCCGACGCCGGTCGACGCCAGCTCGTCGACCGCCGCCCGGACCCGAACGCCGAGCTCACCCAGCGTCTCGCCACCCGGTGGCCGGAAGTCGGCGTCGGCCGTCCATTCAGCCCACGTCTCGGCCGGGACCTCTCGGACCCGCACGCCTTCCAGGTCGCCGTAGGCGAGCTCGAGCCAACGCTCGTCGATCACCGGCTCCATGCCGGGGAACGCGAGGGCTGCGGTCTCGACGGCCCGACGGAGTGGGCTGCAGACCAGCCGGTCCGCCGCTCCGACGGCGTCGGCGATGGCCCGGGCCTGCTGACGGCCGACGTCGTCGAGCGGGTTGTCGATACGCCCCTGGAGCCGGCCGCCGGCATTGGCCGCGGTCCGGCCGTGGCGGACGAGGGTCAGCTCCACGGTGGTGTCAGCGGACGAGGATGCGCCCGCACTCCCCGCACGGCACCATGGCGTCGTCTGGCACCTTCTTCAGCCGGTCGACCTCCATGGCCGAGAGGGTGAGGTGGCAACCGTCGCAGGTGGTTCCGCGCAGCCTGGCGACCGCGATCCCACCGAGCTGGACCCGTAGCCGCTCGTACTCGGCGAGCAGCTCGGCCGGCACCTCGGCAGCCGACGCGGTCCGATCCGCTTCTACCTGGGCCAGCTCGGCGTCGATCTGGGCCTCCTCGTCGGCGAGCTGGCCGCGGAGCGCCTGGAGCTGGGTGGCGACGTCGTTGCGGCGCGACTCGAGCTGGTCGAGCTCGGCGGTGACCGGCTCGATCGACTCCATCACCGCCAGCGCGCGGTCCTCGAGGTCGGTCTGGCGACGCTTGAGCGAGGCGATCTCGGCCTGGAGCGCCTGGAGCTCCTTCATGGCCGTCACCTGGCCCGAGTAGAGACGGGTGTCCTCGGAAGCCGCCTTGTCCTCGACGAGCTGCGCCTCGTCCTCGAACCGGCGAAGCTCGCGCTGGAGGGCGTCACGGCGACTCGTGGCGTCGGCCAGCTGGACCTCGACCGCCGCCGCCTCCTGCTCCCCGGCCTGGATCGCGTCACGGGCCGGGAGGGTCGCCTTGCGGTGCTTGAGCTGGTCGAGGTGGATGTCGTGGTCCTGGACGGCGAGGAGCTGCTCGAGCGAGGAGCCCATCAGCCGCTCCCGCCACCCGGGTCGGGCGTCGGCGTCGGCGGAGGCGGCTTCGGGGTCGGGGTCGGCGGGGGCGGCTCCGGGGTCGGCGTCGGCGGAGGCGGCTCCGGGGTCGGCGTCGGCGGAGGCGGCTCCGGGGTCGGTTCTGGCGTCGGCTCCGGCGTCGGCGGAGGCGGCTCCGGGGTCGGTTCTGGCGTCGGTTCCGGCGTCGGCTCCGGCGTCGGCTCCGGGTCCGGGGGCGGGTCGACGCAGGTGTCGGCCACCCCGTCGCCGTTGGTGTCGACCGGGACCTTGTTCCCGCGGCACGCGACCGGGTCGGGCGGATCGGGTTCCACCCGTCGACACTGGTTGGCGAAGCCGTCCCCGTTGGTGTCGACCGCCGCAAACCCGTCGGGACACTCGAGGCGGTCGCGGCACTCATCGGCCACGCCGTCGCGGTTGGTGTCGACCCCGACCTGGCCGCCCCGGCATTGCACCTCGGGGATCTCGCAGAACCGGGGAATCGGGTTGCCGAGCTCGTCGACGGTGCCGAGGAAGCCGCACTCGCTGACCCCGCGCGTGCCGTCATCGATGCAGCCGTCGGGCTGGCCGTCCTCGTCGATGTCGACCGCGATCTGCCCGGGGCAGGGGTTGAAGATCTGGAGATCGTTGTCGGTTCGCAGGAACTTCGGGCTTCTCGTGGGGCCGTCGCAGCCCGAGAAGGCGATCGGCTCGAGGTTCTCGTGGTAGGCGGTGTTGAAGGCGCCCCATGCTCGGGCCGGGTACGAGCCGCCGGTGACGCTGATCCCCCCGACCCCGAGCATCGGCACCTTCTCCTCGGGGTTGCCCATCCACACCGCGGTGGAGAGGTAGGGCGTGAAGGCTGCGAACCACGCGTCCTCGAAGTTCTCGGCGGTCCCCGTCTTGCCTGCGGCCGGCTGAGCCGGCAGCCGAGCCGCGGTGCCGGTGCCTCCCAGCACGTTGGCCTCGAGGACCTGGGTGGCCCAGCACGCCGACCGCTCGGAGATCACCTGGGTGCCGGCCGACGTGTGCTGGAAGACCAGGTCGCCGTCGCTCTCCTCGACCCGCTCCACGAAGTAGGCCGGATGCCGGACCCCGCCGTTGGCGATCACGCCGTAGGCGCTGGCCATGTCGAGCGGGCTGACCTCCTTGGCGCCGAGCGGCAGTGACAGCACCGGCTCGAGCGGGCTGGTGATGCCCATGGCCCTGGCGGTGTTGATCACGTTGTCGAGCCCGACGATCTGTCCGAGCCGGAGGTAGGCGCAGTTCGACGACCTCAGCGTCTGGCCCCTGATCGTGTCGACGCTGCCGCCGGAGCGGCCGAAGTTGTTGGCGACGTAGTCGCGGGCGCCGGGGATCTCGAAGGTGCAGGGACCGGTGCCGTTGACCCGGTCGCCGGACTGGTACCCGAGCTCGAACGCGGTGACGAGCACGAAGGTCTTGAACGACGAGCCCGGCTGGCGCAGACCCTGGGTCGCCAGGTTGTACTTGTAGAACTCGAAGCCCGGGCCGCCGACGATGGCGCGCACCGCTCCGGTCGAGGGCTCGACCGAGGCCATGGCAATCTCGAACCGCGGATCGTCGGGCAGGATCAGGTCGCGGGCGGCCTCCGCCTGGGCCTGGGCCTGCGGATCGAGCGTGGTGAACACCCGCAGGCCCCCCCGCAGCAGTCGGTTCTCCCGCTCCTCCCGGGTGGCACCCAGCCGGGTGTCGTCGAGGAGCCGCTGGCGGACTTCCTCGATGAAGTAGTCCTCGGGCTCCACCTCGAGCTCGTTGCGTTCGCGGGGCAGCGGTTCGGTGGCGTAGGCCGCCGCCTCCTCCTCGGTGATGTGCCCGAGCTCGGCCAGCCGCTCGAGCACGATCTCGCGCTGGCGCTCGGCCTCCTCGGGGAACAGCGTCGGGTCGTAGGCGGTGGGGTTGGAGATCAAGCTGGCCAGCAGCGCGCCCTGCCCCCAGTCGAGCTCGTCGGAGCTGATCCCCCAGTAGACCTCGGCCGCGGCCTGCACGCCGTAGGCGCCGGCGCCGAAGTAGACGGTGTTGAGGTACTGCTCGAGGATCTCGTCCTTCGAGAGCTCACGCTCGAGCCGCCAGGCGAACGCGGCCTCGTTGACCTTCCGTTCGAGTGTCTTCTCCGGGGTGAGCACCAGGTTCTTGATCAGCTGCTGGGTGATGGTCGAGCCGCCCTGGCTGATGCCGCCGGCGCCGACGTTCTCGCGTAGCGCTCGGAAGGTGGCTCGCAGGTTGATGCCCTTGTGCTCGTAGAAGCTCTCGTCCTCGACCACCAGGACCGACGTGATGACGGCCTCGGGGATGCTGTCGAGGGCGATCAGCTCACGGTTCTCGGCGAACAGGGCCGAGATCAGGTTGCCCCGGCTGTCGTAGACCAGTGAGCGGGTGTCGAGCTGCTCCAGGTCGACTTCTTCACCGACCGCGCTCCCGGCCGTGACCACGTCCTTCAGTTGCGGGCTGACCGCCATGACGGTCAGGGCGACGGCCACCCCGAAGAGAGGCAGGATCAGAGCGAACCGGATGAGGCGGAGAAGATGGTTCAAGGCAGCACAACGGTACCGCCACCGCGGGCGCCCCAACACGTCACCCCACGCGGGCTCCGGTGGCCGGTCCCGCCCTCAACATCGACCGGGCGATGCCGATGTGCATGGGTGCGGCTGTCCGCGCGACGCGACGAAAGCGAGCACACGTTGAGCCGACAATCCTCCATCACGACCGGCCGGGATCCGTACCAGCGGCGCGTCTGGGCGCCCGAACCGATCGCTCGGATCGCGGCTGCTCTCGCCCTCGTCACCGGCATGGCCTACCTCGGGTGGCGGATCGCCGACACGTCCACCGGTGTGCCGCTCTGGTTGTGGCTCCCCCTCGTCGTCGCCGAGGTGCTCGGCTTCGTCCACTTCGGGTTCTTCGTGCACCGGTCGTGGCACACGCCGCGCCCCTCGAAGGCAGCCCCCGGCTCGCGGCGCACCGTCGACGTGATGGTGACCACCTACAACGATCCGATCGACAACATTCGCGCCACGCTGATCGGCTGCGGCGGGCTGACGCAGGCCCACACCACCTGGGTGCTCGACGACGGCAACCGGTCGGAGGTCGCGGCGCTGGCCGCCGAGCACGGCGCGGAGTACATCGGCCGCCCGACCACCGAGAACGCCAGGTCGGGCAACGTGAACCACGCCATGGCGCAGACCGACGGCGAGCTCGTCCTGCTGCTGGCCCCGGGCGACATCCCGATGCCCGATCTCCTCGACCGCTCGCTCGGCCACTTCGACCACGACGACGTCGCTGCGGTGGTCATCGGCACGTCGGAGGCCGACGGCGTCTCGGACCACCTCGGCCAACGCAACCAGCCCGACGCGCTCGAGCTGGAGGTCATCGCTCCGAGCCTCGACGCAGTCAACGCCGTTCCGTGGAACGGGGGCCCGGCTCTGGTGCGCCGCACCGCCCTCACCCAGGTGGGCGGCATGGCGGTCGGCACGCTTTCGACCGAGTACCAGACCGGCCTGCGGCTCCAGGCCCACGGTTGGCAGGTCCGCTTCCACAACCAGGCCCTGGCCGAGACCCTTCCCGTGCGCAACCTCCAGGCCCGGCTCGCCCTCCGCGATCGCCAGGCCCGCGGTGTGATGCAGGCCCTCCGGTCGTCCAACTCGCCCTTGCGGGCGTCGGGGCTCACCGCCACCCAGCGCATCGCCTACCTCGCCGACTCGTTCGCCGTGATGATGAGCGTCCAGCGGCTGATCCTGATCTCGGTGGCCATCGCGGTGATGACCACCGCCGAGCTGCCGTTCCGCGGCAGCGTCAGCTCGATGGTGTCGCTGTGGGTCCCCTGGTTCCTCCTGGGCGGAGCCACCCGCTGGCTGCTCGGGCGGGGTCGCATCGAGCCGGCCGGACTTCTCCGGCGCGACCTCCGCAACATGGCGGTCGACGTGTCGGCCCTGTCGGCGCTGTTCGCCCGGGGTCCTCAGCGCTACCGGTTCGCACCGAAGGCGACCGTCGACACCGGAGGGCTACGCGGCCTGAGCCAGCTGCGCCTCCTCAGCTCCCTGTTCGTCGTGCTCGACCTGGCGCTGCTCTACCGGGTCGCCGACGTCGGGTTCGCCGACGCTCCGGCCGTCGAGGGTCGGCCCTTCCTCGCCATGCTCGCCGCGTCGCTGTGGATGCTGGTCTCGATGCTCTGGACGCTTCACACGGCAGTGACGCCCCGCCAGCGCCGGCTCAACTACCGCCGCCCCGTCGCCATCGCCGCCACCTTGCGCGGCGCCATGATCCGCGTGCTCGACCTCGTGGTCGACGGCATCGGGTTCGAAACCGGCATGCCGCTTCGCAAGGGGGAGCGGGCGACCGTGCGCGTGAACCTGCCCGACGCGACCGGCGCCATCCACGAGGTGGCGCTGGCCGGCACCGTGATCTGGGCGATCCAGGTCGGCCCGGGTGGGACGTGGCGAGCCGGCGTGCAGTTCGACGAGCTACGGCCCATCGACCGGGACCGCGTGGTCGAGTTCTGCTCGGTCACCCTGCCGTACAGCCAGCTCCGCAACGGCGGCCTCCGGCAGGCCCCGCTCGAGCCGGCCGCCTAGGCCTCGGCTCGCCCGGCTCCCGGTACTAGTACCGGCCACCCAGCTTGGTGTGGTCCCAGCTGACGAGGGTCGTCGGCTCGACCACGACCGCGGTGCGCTTGGCCGACATGACCTCGGCGGCGGCGTCGATCTGGTCGGGAGTGGCGTCAGGTGACTGTTTGGCCACCACCGCCTTGGCCAGCTCCTTCACCTCGGCCGGGTCGTCGTGCAGCTCGGCGGTCCCGTTGATCTGCACGCCCCGGAGGGTCTCGTAGGACGTCCCATCCTCGAGGAGGCAGGCGATGCGAGGGTCACGCTGGAGGTTCTTGATCTTCTGCGACTTGGTGAAGGTCTCGAACACGATCTGGCCCTCGTCGAGTACGCCGTACCAGAGCGTGGTCAGGTGGGGCGTGCCGTCGCGGTTGATGGTCGCGACCTGGAGGCTCTGCTGGGTCCGGACGAAGTCAGCCACCTCTTCGTCGGTCATGCGGATCAGGTCTCGACGGTTGGCCCCCACGGCCGGGCAGTGTACCCGTGCCGCCCGGCGCCGCTCGGCTCGTAGCCTGCCGTGATGGCTGGCCGCTCGTCGCGGGAGCAGACCCCTCGAACCAGCCTCGTCATCCCGATGTGGAACGAGGCGGCGCGGATCGCGTCGACCGTCGAGCGGCTCGCCTCGTCGGCGCTGGCCGGCGACCTCGAGCTCCTGCTGGTCGACGACGGCAGCACCGACGGGACCGTCGAGATCGCCGAAGCCGCCCTCGAGGCCCACCGGTTGGCGGGCGAGGTCATCTCCGGTGGTGTTCAGCGTGGGAAGGGGCGAGCGGTGCAGCTCGGCGTCCGGCGCTCCGCCGGGTCGATCGTCGCCTTCGCCGACGCCGACCTCTCGGCCGACCCGGCGGAGATCCAGCGGGTGGTCGACGTCGTCGGCCGGGGGCGAGCGGACGTGGTGCTGGCCAACCGTCGCCACCCGGAGTCGGAGATCACCGTGGTGCCGCCGTGGCGCCGGCGAGTGGCGGCGCGGGCGTTCAACCTGCTGGCCCGCGCCCTCGGGCTGACCGAGCGAGACGACACCCAGTGCGGGCTCAAGGCCTTCACCGCCGAGGCCGGCGCCGTCCTGTTCGCCGAGCTGGTGGCGGCGGGCTTCGCGTTCGACGTCGAGATCCTGCTGCGGGCCGAGCGGGCCGGGCTCCGGATCGACGAGCAGCCGGTGCGCTGGTCGCACGACGACGCGACGACGGTCCGGATGCTCGGTCACGGGCCGGCCACGCTCGTCGACCTGCTGCGGGTCAGGCGCCGCTACGGGTCGCGACGGCGGCCGAAGCCGGGCTGAGCCCCGCTACCGGCGGACGCCGAGAGTGTCGTCGCCGTCTGCGTCCCAGTCGCCGGCGTACACCTCGTCCCCGACGCGGCCGAAGGCGAACACCTGCTCGGCGATGCCGGTCCTGAGCGAGTTCGACACGTAGAAGAGATTGCCCCGGCGCACGATCACCGAGTCGCGGCCGTCGCCGTCCCAGTCGCCGATCACCAGCTTGTCCCTGGCCCGCCCGAAGGCGAACACGTGGTCGGCTCTGCCGCTCCCCAGCGAGTTCGACACGTAGAAGACGTTGCCGCGTCGGGCCGCGAACGTGTCGCGACCGTCGCCGTCCCAATCGCCGACGAACGGCTCGTCCCCGGCCCGCCCGAAGGCGAACACGAGGTCGGCTGCGCCGCTCTCCAGGGAGTTCGACACGTAGAACGTGTTCCCCCGGCGCACGGCGAAGGTGTCGACCCCGTCGCCGTCCCAGTCGCCGAGATAGAGGTCGTCGGCGGCTCGGCCGAACGAGAACCTCACCTCGAGCGGCGACGACCGCAGCTCGTTCGAGCCGGTCACGAGCCTGCCCCGCCGATAGACGAAGGTGTCGCCCCCGTCGCCGTCGAAGTCGCCGGCGAACACCGTGTCCCGGCGGCGTCCGAACCGGAAGGTCACGTCGGCCGTGGCCGTCCGGAGCCGGTTCGACAGCATCAGCGTCGGCCCGCTGCCGGGCGGGGGCTGCGGGAGGGTGTCGCCGACCGGCGTGAACCAGTCCGACTTCAGCCCGAACGCAGCCTGGATCTGTGACCCGGACCGCTCGATCGTGGTGCCGGCGAAGTGCAGCTTGACCTTCACGGCCCGGCCGCCGTCCTCACCGAGCCCGTTGCGCTCGACCACGGTCATGCCGCTGAAGCCGGGGATCCCGTAGTACGACTCGATGGCCGACGCCGAGACGGCGGTGGTCCAGTCGTGGTTCGGGTTGAGCGAGACGTCGTCGCCCTCGTCGATCACCGCCGGGAAGACGCCGCCGGCCGTGTAGCCGCCGGTCGACGACGAGAACTCGGTCCGCTGGGTCGCGCCGGCGCGGCGGCGGATCTCGCCTCGCGTGGCGCCGATGGCGGCGTCGGTACGCCAGTCCTCCCCGCTCACGACCGAGCCGCCGGTTCGCCTCTGGCGGCCGGCGTAGACCTGGCAGCTGATGGTGTCGCACGTCTTGGCGTAGGCGTACCGGTTCTCGGCCAGTGAGTAGGACCGGGCCGCCACCGCCTGGGCCTCGAGGGCGGCCATGCCGGCCCCGTCACCCAGCGACGCCCAGCTGGCCGG
>JBFJYB010000011.1:0-16116 GCA_041622835.1 Acidimicrobiales bacterium
CTGATCGGGGCGACCACCGAGAACCCGTACTTCGAGGTGAACCCGCCGCTGCTGTCGCGGTCCACCATCTTCCGGCTGGAGCCGCTGGGAGACGACGACGCCGTCGAGCTGCTGCACCGGGCCCTGGCCCACGAGGGGGCGAGCGCGACCGACGACGCGATCACCCACCTCGCCAGCCGGGCCGCAGGCGACGGGCGCCACGCCCTCACCAGCCTCGAGGTGGCCCTGTCGCTCGCGTCAGCCCGCAGCCAGCCGCCCCACGTGGTCATCGAGGATGCCGAGGCGGCGCTGGGCACCAGGGCCCTGCGGTACGGGCGCGACGACCACTACGACGTGATCAGCGCCTTCATCAAGAGCATCCGCGGCTCCGACGTCGACGCCGGCCTCTACTGGCTGGCGCGGATGCTCGAAGCCGGCGAGGACGCCCGGTTCGTGGCCCGACGGCTGGTCATCCTGGCCAGCGAGGACATCGGGATGGCCGACCCCGACGCGCTGCTCGTCGCCGACGCCGCGGCCCGGGCGGTCGAGTTCGTCGGGTTGCCCGAGGCCCAGCTCAACCTGGCCCACGCGGTGATCTACCTGGCCACCGCGCCCAAGTCGAACCGGGTGATCGTGGCGCTGGGGCGAGCCCGCGACGACGTGCGGGCCCAGGGCGGCGAGGTGCCAACCCACCTCCGTGACGCCCACTACCAGGGCGCCAGGGGTCTCGGACACGGCACCGGCTACGAGTATCCTCATGATGACCCGAGGGGCTGGCTGCCCCAGCAGTACCGACCCGACGAGCTGAGCGACCACGTGTACTACGAGCCATCCGACAACGGCGCCGAGCCCGATCTGGCCCGCCGCGTGCGCCGCGAGGGCGACCGGTGAGCGCCACCGACCTGGCGACGGTGGTTGTGGCGGTTGCCGCGCTGGCCTCGGTGGGCGTGGCCGTGGCGGTGCTGCTGTCGGTGCGGGAGGCGGCCCGCGAGCTCCGCAGTGCGCTGGAGCAGATCAACCGCACCACACTGCCGGCCGTGGCCGCCATCGAGGCCGACACCGCCACCGTGCGAGACGAGCTCGAGCGGGCCTCGGGCCTGCTCGACCGGGTCGATGCGCTCACGGCGCGTGCCGAGGGGATCTCCCGGATCACCTACCGGGCCATCGCCGACCCCGTCATCAAGACCGCATCGGTGATCCGCGGCACGACCCAGGCCGGGCGGAGGCTGCGCCGCAGCGCCCGGGAGGCCTCGTGAGGCGCGCCCTCTGGTTCGGCCTCGGGGTCGGCAGCTCCATCTGGGCCCGCCGGGCCGTGCAGCGCAAGGTGCGCAGCTACCAGCCCGGGCCGATGGCCGCCCGGGTCGGACGCCGGGCGTCGGCGCTGCGGGCCGACGTTCGGGCCGCGGTCGTCGAGGGCCGGGCCGCCATGCGCGACTACCAGGCCGACGCCCACAGCGAAGCCGAGGCGGCCGTCCGTCGCAGCGCGATCCGGCCGGTTCCCGGGCGCTGAAACCCGGCCAGGGCGCCAACCGGGCACCGGTAGGCTGACACCCTCATGTCGCCGTCCGCACCGATGACCGCCAACGAGCTGCGGCGCGCCTTCACCTCGTTCTTCACCGAGCGCGGTCACCTCTCGATCCCCTCGGCCAGCCTGATCCCCCAGGACCCCACGCTGTTGTTCACGGTGGCGGGCATGGTTCCGTTCAAGCCCTACTTCCTCGGCGAGGAGACGCCGCCCGGACCGCGGGTGGTGTCGGTGCAGAAGTGCGTTCGGGCCGGCGGCAAGCACAACGACCTCGAAGAGATCGGTCGTACGACCCGCCACGTCACCTTCTTCGAGATGCTGGGCAACTTCAGCTTCGGTGACTACTTCAAGGAGCTGGCCATCCCGCTGGCCTGGGAGTTCGTGACCGACGTGCTGGGCCTCGACCCCGAGCGCCTCTGGGTGACCGTCCACGTCGGCGACGACGAGGCCGAGGCGATCTGGCGGGACTCGGTGGGTGTCCCGGCCGAGCGGATCCAGCGGCTCGACGAGGACAACTACTGGCGCATGGGCGACACCGGCCCCTGCGGACCCTGCTCCGAGATCTTCTGGGACAAAGGTCCCGAGCACGGCGCCGACGGCGGCCCGGCCCACGGCGGCGAGGAGCGCTTCGTCGAGATCTGGAACCTCGTGTTCATGCAGTTCGACCAGCAGGCCGACGGCACCCAGGTGCCCTTGCCCGAGCCCAGCATCGACACCGGGGCCGGGCTGGAGCGGATCCTCGCGGTCGTCCAGGGGGTCGACTCGCTGTTCCACATCGACGAGATGGCGGCGCTGATCGCCACCGCGACCGAGCTCACCGGCCGGGCCTACGGCGAGGACGAGCGGGCCGACGTCTCGCTGCGCATCCTCGCCGACCACGCCCGGGCCACGACCTTCCTCATCTCCGACGGGGTGTTCCCGACCAACGAGGCCAGGGGCTACGTGCTGCGGCGGATCATGCGGCGCGCCGTGCGCCACGCCTACCTGCTCGGCGTCGAGAAGGTGGTCACGCCGGGCCTCGTCGACCGGGTCGTCGAGCTGATGGGCGCCGACTACCCCGACCTGGTGACCAACCACGACTACGTGCGCGGGGTGGTCCAGCGCGAGGAGGAGCGGTTCCGCGAGACGCTGCGAACCGGCTCGGTCCTGCTCGAGGAGGCGCTGGTCGGGCTCGTGGCCGGCGACACCCTCGGCGGCGACACCGCGTTCCTGCTGCACGACACCTACGGGTTCCCGCTCGAGGTCACCGAGGAGATCACCCGCGAGCGCGGCATCGAGGTCGACCACAGCGGGTTCGAGCGCGAGATGGCCGCCCAGCGCCAGCGGGCCAAGGAGCACTCCAAGCTCGGAGCCGGCGAGAGCCTCGACCTCGGGGCCTTCCAGCGCATCGTCCAGGAGCACGGCCCGACCGAGTTCGTGGGGCGGGAGCACACGACCGCCGAGGCGGTTGTGCTCTACGCCGGCCCCGAGGGTGTCGTGCTCGACCGCACCCCGTTCTACGCCGAGGCCGGTGGACAGATCGGCGACACCGGCGTCATCGAGGCGGCCGATGCTCGTGGCGAGGTCACCGACACCACCTACGTCGTTCCCGGGCTCCACCTGCACCACCTCGACGGCACCGGTTTCGAGGTCGGCCAGCGGGTCACCGCGTCCATCGACTCGGAGCGCCGCGACGCGATCCGCCGCAACCACACCGGCACCCACGTCCTGCACTGGGCGCTGCGCCAGGTGCTGGGCGACCACGTCAAGCAGCAGGGCTCGCTGGTGGCGCCGGACCGGCTGCGGTTCGACTTCTCGCACTACGACGCGCTGAGCGACGACGACATCGCCCGTATCGAGGACCTGGCCAACGAGGAGATCCTCGACAACGGATCGGTCCGGCACTTCGAGACGTCGATGGACCACGCCGTCGAGCTGGGCGCCATCGCGTTCTTCGGCGAGAAGTACGGCGACACCGTGCGGGTCCTCGAAGCCGGGCGGCACTCCGTCGAGCTGTGCGGCGGCACCCACGTGCGCGCCCTCGGCGACATCGGCCCGCTGAAGATCGTCTCCGAGGGCTCGATCGGCGCCAACATCCGCCGGCTCGAGGCGGTCACCGGGACCGGGCCCATCGAGCGGCTGCGGCAGACCGAGGCCCGGTTGGCCGACGCCGCCGACCGCGTCGGCGTGCCGAGTGACGACCTGGTCGACGGCATCGACAAGCGCCTCGCCGAGCTGAAGTCGCTGCGCGACGAGGTCAAGACCCTCCGGCGCCAGGCGGCCGCCGGCCAGTCGGCCGACCTCGCGGCCCAGGCGGTCGACGGGGTCGTCGTGGCCCGCGTCGACGGCATGGCTCGCAACGAGCTCCACGATCTGGCCGTCGCCGTGCGCGACAAGCCCGGCGTCCGGGCCGTCGTGGTGGGGAGCGCGCCCGACACCGGTGGCGTGGCGCTCGTGGCGGCGGTCGCTCCCGACAGCGGGCTGGACGCCTCGCACCTGCTGGCCGACGCGGCCAAGGCCGTGAAGGGCGGGGGCGGCAAGGGAGCTGACCTGGCCACCGCCGGAGGGAAGGACCCCGAGGCGCTCGACGAGGCGCTCGACCTGGCTCGCCGGGCCGCAGGGATCTGAGATGCGTGTCCTCGGCATCGACCTCGGCAGCACGCGGATCGGGCTGGCGCTCAGCGACCCGTCGGGCACCGTCGCCAGCCCGCACTCGGTGTTGCACCGGGGCGGTGGTCGGGCTGCCGACCACGCAGCCGTGCGCCGGGTGGTCACCGAGCACGAGGTCGACGCGGTCGTCGTGGGCCTCCCGCTGTCGCTCGACGGGTCGGTCGGACCGGCCGCCCAGCGAGCCCTCGACGAGGTCGAGGAGCTGCGCGCCGCCCTGCCGGTGCCCGTCGACACCTACGATGAGCGGCTGACCACCGTGACCGCAGAAGCCAGTCTGAGGGAGGCCGGGATGCGCGCCGACCAGCGGCGTGAGGTCGTCGACAAGGTGGCCGCGGCCGTGCTCCTGCAGTCGTGGCTCGATCGCCGCGCCCACCGGACCGAGGTCGGGCCGTGAGCGAGGCCGACACCCCGAAGATCAGCCGGCTGCGGGCCCGGCTGAGCGGCAGCAACGGCCGGGCCGCGCCCCCGGCCCCGTACCCCGACGGGGTGCAGTCGGACTGGGCGCCGGGCCGCTCGCTCGACTCGTCGGCCGGGGACTGGCCCGACCCCGACGATGCGGTCGTCATCGACGATCCGTGGGTCGAGTCGGGATCGGTGAGCGAGGAGTACTGGGAGGACGTCTGGTACGACTCCGACCCCGACGACTGGGAGAAGCTTCCCCGGCGGTCTGGTTTCCTGCGCCGGGCGATCATCGTGGGACTGGTCATGGTCCTGCTCGGCGGCACCGCGGTGGTTCTCGCCAGCAGCTGGCTCGGCAGCCGCCTCGATCCGCCGGGATCAGAGGGAGACGACCTGGTCATCGAGATCCCGCAGGGCGCCAGCACCAACGACATCGCGACGATCCTCGAGCGCGAGGACGTCGTGGCCGACTCCACCGTGTTCCGCTACTACCTCAGGTGGAAGGGAGCGGGGGACTTCCAGGCCGGCGTCTACAACTTCAACGAGAACATGGCGGTGTGGGACGCGCGCGAGGTGCTCGAGGCCGGGCCGGTCCCGCCCGACATCACGTTCGTCACCGCGGTCGAGGGTCTGCGGCTCACCGAGCTGCGCGACACGCTCCTCGATCAGATTCCCGAGTTCGACCGCGTCGAGCTCGAAGCCGCGCTCACCGCCGACGACCTCCGCTCGCTGTACCAGCCCGAGAACGTGACCTCCAAGGAGGGGTTCCTCTTCCCGGAGACGTACCAGCTCGACGACCAGACCCGCGACGACGAGCGGGGACTGGTCCGGCGGATGCTCGACCAGTTCGACATCGTCGCCGCCGACCTCGGGCTCGGGGACGCCGAGGACCGGGTGGGCTACACGCCCTACGAGGTGGTCACCATCGCCTCGCTGATCGAGGAGGAGGCCAAGATCGACGACGACCGGGCCAAGATCGCCCGGGTCATCTACAACCGGCTCGAGGTGGGGGAGCTCCTCGGGATCGACGCGACCGTCATCTACGCCGTCAACAAGCCCCCGGGACAGCCGCTGCTCCAGAGCGATCTCGAGAACCCGAGCCCGTACAACACCCGCGTCAACCCGGGCCTGCCCCCGACGCCGATCTCGGCGCCGAGCCGGAAGTCGCTCGAGGCGGCTCTGAACCCGGCCGACGGGGACTGGTTCTGGTACGTGCTCACCAACGAGGGCGGCGTCGAGGGCGCCCACACCTTCGCCACCACCCAGGCCGAGTTCGACGCTGCGGTCGCCGTCTGCATCGAGCGGGATCTCGGTTGCGGGTAGGCCCGCCGACCGGGGCGACGAGAGTCGCGGCGGTCATCGGCTCACCGGTCCACCACTCGCTGTCGCCGACTCTGCACAACGCCGCCTTCGCCGAGGCCGACCTCGACTGGGTGTTCGTCGCGCTCGACGTGGCCGAGGGGGACGGCGCGGCGGCGGTCGAGGCCATGCGGGTGCTCGGGCTCGCCGGGCTCTCGGTGACCATGCCCCACAAGGCCGAGGTTGCGGCGGCCGTCGACCGGGTCAGCGTCGAAGCGGCCGCGCTGTGCTCGGTCAACTGCGTGGCGCGCGTCGGCGACGAGATCGTCGGATACAGCACCGACGGTCCCGGGTTCGTCGACGCCCTCGTCGCTGCGGGGCACGACGTCGGCGGCCGGACGTTCGCGGTGCTGGGGGCGGGCGGGGCGGCCCGGTCGATCGTCGACAGCCTGGCCCGTGAGGGAGCGGTCGACATCGCGATCGTGAACCGCACGCCGGCGACGGCCGAGGCGGCGGCGGAGCTGGCCCCCACCGTCGCCCGCGTCGCCGACCCGGGAGAGGTCACCGAGCTCGACGTCGTCGTGAACGCCACATCGGTCGGGATGGCCGGGGGCGGCACCGAGGGTGCCATGCCCGTGCCGCCCGACCTGCTGCGGTCCGGGCAGGTCGTCGTCGACATCGTGTACGAGCCGGTCGAGACCCCGTTGCTGGCTGCGGCCCGCTCGATGGGCCTGGTGACCGTGGGCGGGTTGGGAATGCTCGTCCACCAGGCCGCCCACGCCTTCCGGCACTGGACCGGGCTCGACGCGCCGGTCGCCGCCATGACCGCCGCGGCCGATGCCGAGCTGGCCCGGCGGGCCTGATGGACACCGTCGTCGCAGTGCTGGCCGCCCCCGCAGGCCTCGCGGTGGGCGCGGCGCTGGTGCCGGTCGCCAACCGCTATCTGGCCCAGCTCGCCGATCATGGCATCCACGCGGGTCGTCTCGGGTGGTTCGCCCTGCCGGTCACCACCGGGGCCGCGTACCTCGCCGGCGGGCTCGAGCTCGGGGCCACCTGGGCCCTCGTTCCCCTGGCCATCGGCTACGCGGCGCTGGCCGCCGTGTCGTGGGTCGACCTCCGCGCCTACCGGATCCCCGACCGGATCGTCTTCCCGGCGCTGCTGGCGGTGCTGGTCTCGGCCGGGATCATCGACCTGGCGGTCGCCGCGTCGGGCTCGTTCGGCCGCGCCGTGGCAGTGAGCGGCATCTTCTGCGGGGTCCTGCTGCTGGTGCATCTCGTGTCCCCGGCCGGCATGGGCTTCGGCGACGTCAAGCTCGCCCTGCTGATGGGAGCCTTGATCGGCTGGGTGACCGGCGACCTCTGGGACGCGGTACGGGGGGTCCTGACCGCGGTGCTGGTGGCGAGCGTGCTGGGTGTGGCGCTGGGCCTCGGCTTGGCCGGTGTCCGGCGTATCACCGGCCGTGACCTCCTTCCCGACCCGGACCCGCCCGACCTGGAGCGATCGGCGAGCCAGACCCGGCTGGGGAGCACCGCGTTCCCGTTCGGTCCGGCGCTCGCGGTCGGCAGCGTGGTCGCCACCATCGTCCACCACTCGGGCCAGATCTGAGATGGCTACCCTCGCCGAATGGCTTCGCCCGGCGCCCTCCAGGGCCACCATGGCTTCCGCGGCTGACCGGCCGATCGTGCTCATCGGCATGATGGGCGCCGGCAAGACGACCGTCGGGCGGGCGCTGGCCGATCGGCTCGGCCGCCGCTTCGTCGACCTCGACGAGCACATCGTCGCGTCCGAGGGCGCCAACATCGCCGAGATCTTCGACGTCGTCGGCAGCGACGGGTTCCGCGACGCCGAGACGCGCGCCCTCGAGGAGGTGATCGGCCTCGGCGGCACGCCGGTCGTCGCGGCCGGCGGGGGAGTGATCCTGCGTCACCGCAACCGCGAGCTGCTGGCCGACGAGGCCTGGGTCGTGTGGCTCGACGCGCCGGCCGACGTCGTCGTCGCCAGGGTCGGTGCCGCCCACGACCGGCCGCTGCTGGACGCCGACCCGGCGGCGCAGCTGGTCGACCTGCTCGCCGACCGCCGCCAGCTCTACCTCGAGGCGGCCGACGGCCGCGTCGACGCCGACCAGCCCGTCGACGAGGCGGTCGAGGCGATCGTGGCCGGGTTGGCGCCATGATCACCATCGACGTCGAGCTCGGCCCGCGCTCGTACCCGGTGCTGGTCGGGGTCGGGGCCATCGGCGAGCTGGGCGCGGTCCTCCCGCCCTCGGCCCGCCGGGCTGCGATCGTCACCCAGCCCGAGATCCCGGTATCGGTCGACCCGGGCGTCGAGCACCGCGTCTTCGACATCCCCGACGGCGAGCCGGCCAAGACCCTGGCGGTGGTCGAGGACCTGTGCCGTCGCCTGTCGCGATGGGGGCTCACGCGGGGCGACGTCGTCGTCGGGGTCGGCGGGGGGGTGGTCACCGACGTGGCCGGGTTCGTCGCCGCGTCGTACCACCGGGGCCTTCCGGTGATCCACGTGCCGACCACCCTCCTCGGTCAGATCGACGCCGCCATCGGTGGCAAGACCGGGGTGAACCTGCCGGAGGGCAAGAACCTGGTCGGCGCGTTCTGGCAGCCCTCGGCGGTGCTGTGCGACCTCGCCGCGCTCGACACCCTGCCCGAGGCCGAGCTGCGATGCGGGTTGGGCGAGATGGCCAAGTACCAGCTCCTGACCGGCCGGGACCTGGCTGCGCTGGAGCGGGCCGAGCAGGTGGCCGCCTGTGTCGAGTTCAAGGCCGCGGTGGTGGCCGGCGACGAGCGGGAGGGGGGCCGCCGGGCGGTGCTGAACTACGGGCACACGCTGGCCCATGCCCTCGAGACCGCCGGCGGGTTCGGTCTCCGCCACGGCGAAGCGGTCGCCGTCGGTCTCGTCTACGCGGCCGAGCTGGCCCGGCACCTGGGCCGGATCGACGATGCCCGCGTGGCCGAGCACCGTCGCGTCGTCCACGGCTACGGGCTCGTCGACACCCTGCCCGAGGGCATCGACGACGACGAGGTGCTGGCGCTGCTCGGTCGGGACAAGAAGGCGGTCGACGGCCTGACGTTCGTCCTCGACGGCCCCCAGGGGATCGAGCCGGTGGCCGGGGTCGATCGCGACGACGCCCGCCAGGCTCTAGCGTCGATGCGGGCCAGCCGAGGGAGATCCACGTGACCACGTCGACGGTGCTGCTGTTGTCGGGACCGAACCTGAACCTGCTCGGCCAGCGCGAACCCGACGTGTACGGGACCGAGACCCTCGACGATCACGTGGCGACGGCCCGGTCGGCGGCGGTCGGTCACGGCCTCGAGATCCAGCACGTCCAGTCGAACCACGAAGGCGACCTGGTCGCCGCGGTCCACGACGCCCGCGGCCGCTGTGCCGCCATCGTGGTCAACGCCGGCGCCCTGACCCACTACGCGTGGTCGCTGCACGACGCCCTGGCCGCCTTCGACGGCCCGGTCGTCGAGCTCCACCTCTCCAACCCGAACCGGCGTGAGCCGTGGCGGCACACGTCGGTGGTCGCTCCGGTGGCCGTCGGTTCGATCGTCGGGTTCGGGGGCGCGGGCTACCGGCTCGCCATCGACGCCGTCGCGTCCCTGTTGCAGTGACGGCCGGCGCTCCGCACCGGGAGATCGAGTCGCTGCCCGAGATGGCCGTCTCCGGCCGAGCCGAGCGGGTGCGGCGGGCGGTCGCCGACGCCGGTCACGATGCGCTGGTCGTCACCCGGCTCACCAACATCCGGTGGCTGACCGGCTTCACCGGTTCGGCCGGGATCGTGGCCGTCACCCCCGACCGGATGACGCTGGTCACCGACGGCCGCTACGACAGCCAGGCCGGGAGCGAGCTGGCGGCAGCGCGGGTCGACGCCGACGTCGAGATCACCACCACCGAGGTCGGGCATCGCCTCCGTGCCGCCCTGGGCGACTCGAAGCGGGTGGCTCTCGAGGCCGACGACGTCACCTGGACCCAGCTCGAGAAGTTCCAGGAGCACTGGCTCCCCGACGTCGAGCTGGGCGCCACGAGCGGCCTGGTCGCCGAGCTCCGCCGAGCCAAGGACGACGGCGAGGTGGCCCGGATCAGGGCGGCCGCGACCATCACCGACCGCGCCCTCGCCGACCTGCGCCCCCGTATCGAGCCGGGGATCTCCGAGCACCACCTCGGCCTCGAGCTCGACGCCGCCATGCGCCGGGCCGGAGCCAGCGGTCCGGCGTTCGAGACCATCGTGGTGTCGGGACCCAACTCGGCCCTGCCCCACGGGCGACCCGGCCCGCGGACGCTGGTGGAGGGCGACCTGGTGATCATCGACGCCGGTGCGGTCGTCGACGGCTACCGCTCCGACATGACCCGCACGTTCGTCGTCGGCGAGCCCGACGACGACCAGACCCGGTTGCTCGACGCGGTCCAGGCCGCGCAAGAGGCGGGAATCGCCGCCATCGGTCCCGGTGTGGCGGCCGCCGAGGTCGACGCCGCCTGTCGCGACGCCCTCGGGGAGGCGGGCCTCGCCGAGCGGTTCACCCACGGCACCGGACACGGGGTGGGCCTCGACATCCACGAGCTGCCGTCGATCTCGAGGCGGTCGAAGGCGGTGCTGGCGATCGGCGACGTGGTCACCGTCGAGCCCGGCGTGTACGTCGACGAGGTCGGCGGGGTCAGGTGGGAGGACCTGGTCCACGTGACCGCCGACGGAGCCGACATACTGACCCGCTCGCCGAAACAGCCGGCGATCGCCGTTCCCTGACCTCGAGGAGCCCCCCATGGCCGCCATCACGACCAACGACCTGAAGAACGGGATGACCCTCGACCTCGAGGACGGGCTGTTCCAGGTCGTCGAGTTCCAACACGTCAAGCCCGGGAAGGGTCATGCCTTCGTCCGCACCACCCTGAAGAACGCGCGGACCGGCGCGGTCGTCGAGCGGACGTTCCGAGCGGGGGAGAGGGTGGAACGGGCGATCATCGACAAGCGGGAGATGCAGTACCTCTACCGCGACGGCGCCGACTACGTCTTCATGGACAACGAGAACTTCGAGCAGCTCCACGTGGGCCAGGAGTCGCTGGGCGACGCCAGCAACTACGTCGTCGACGGCTCGACCGCGATCCTGTTGATGTTCGGCACCGAGATCCTCGGCATCGAGCTCCCGGCCGCGGTCGAGCTGGCGATCAGCGAGACCGAGCCCGGGATCCAGGGCGACCGGGTCTCGGGCGCCACCAAGCCGGCCACGCTCGAGACCGGGCTCGTCGTGGCAGTGCCGCTGTTCATCAACCCGGGCGAGCGGGTCAAGGTCGACACCCGGTCGGGCGAGTACCTGAGCCGAGCGTGAGCCTCGGCGACAGCGGCACCCGGCGCGAGGCCCGTGAGCGAGCGCTGGGACTGCTGTACGAGGCCGAGGTCAAACAGGTCGATCCGGCCGAGCTGCTCGAGTCGCTGCCGATCAGCCCGGTGCCGTTCGCGCTCGACCTGGTGCGCGGCGTCGCCGAGCACCGGCCCGAGCTCGACGCCATGATCTCGGCGCTCGCCGAGGGCTGGCGGCTCGAGCGCATGCCTGCGGTCGACCGGGCCCTGTTGCGGCTGGCCGCCTTCGAGCTGGCCCACCGGCCCGACGTGCCCGCGGCCGCGGTGCTGACCGAGGCCGTCGACCTGGCCTCCGACTACTCGACCGAACGATCCAGTCGCTTCGTGAACGGGGTCCTCTCGGCGCTGGCCGCCGACCTGCGGCCCGACGAGGCGCCGGCCACCGACGAGCTGCCCGCGTCCCCGGCCGACGAGGTCGGCGACCGGTGATCGACGCGCCGGCCCGGCTCGCCGACGACCGGGTCGTGCTGCGGCCGTGGCGCCCGGGTGACGAGCAGGCACTGACCGACGCCTGGGCCGACGCCGACGTACGGCGCTGGACCCCGGTGCCGGCCGAGGCCGGGAGGCCGGCGGCCGAGCTGTGGATCGACGGCGTCGCGGCCCGGGCCCAGGCCGGCATCGCCGTCGACCTCGTGATCACCGAGCCCGACGCCGACGACGTGATCGGCGAGGTGGGGCTCTACGGGTTCGATCGGCGGCGTCGCGCCGCTCAGGTCGGGTACTGGATGGCGGCCGGACGGCGAGGCCGGGGCCTGGCCACCGCCGCCGTACGCCTGGTTGCCGAGTGGGCGCTGGTTCCCGACCGGCTGTCGCTGCTGGTGGCACGCTGCCACGTCGACAACGACCGTTCCCAGGCCGTGGCCGTCGGCGCCGGCTTCGTCCTGGCGGGCGCCGACGGCGACTACCGGCTCTACGCGCGGGTCCTACGCGCGGGTATTGCCGGCGGCCGACGGGGAAACTGCTAGGGTCGGCGCCGACCGTGAAGCGGGTCCCGTGAGGCCCGAACGGAGGAGGATGCGACGCGGTGGCCGAGCGTGAACGTCGGTTGACGAACCCACTCGGCGGCACCTTCGTTCCGCGGAACCGGGTCATGGACGCCGACGACATGCAGCGGGCCGTCTGGCGCATGGCCCACGAGATCCTCGAGCGCAACCAGGGCACCGACGGCCTCGTGTTCGTCGGCCTCCAGACCGGCGGGGTGGCACTGGCCGAGCAGCTCGCTTCGGCCGTCGAGGAGATCGCCGGCCAGCGTCCGTCGCTCGGTGCGATCGATGTGGCGTTCTACCGCGACGACATCGGTCTGCGACCGGTGCTGCCTGAGGCGCCGACCGCGATCCCGGTCGACCTCACCGGCGCGATCGTGATCCTGGTCGACGACGTGCTGTTCACCGGCCGGACCGTCCGCGCCGCGCTCGACGCGGTCACCGACTACGGCCGGCCCAAGGCGGTGCAGCTCGCGGTGATGATCGATCGCGGTCACCGCGAGCTGCCCATCCGGCCGGACTTCGTCGGCAAGAACCTGCCCACCCGCCGGGACGAGCTGGTCGACGTCAACGACGAGGGCGTCGACATCGGGGAGATGATGCGATGACCGCCGGCGACCTGATCACCATCGACGACCTGGGCCCCGACGGCCTCGTGGAGATGCTCGACCTGACCGACCACTTCGTCGAGATCAGCTCGCGGCCGATCCCGAAGGTGCCGGCCCTGCGGGGCAAGACGGTGGCCTGGCTGTTCTACGAGGACTCCACCCGCACCCGCCTGTCGTTCGAGACCGCGGCCAAGCGGCTGTCGGCCGACACCATGAACTTCAGCGTCGGCTCGTCGGCGGTCAAGAAGGGCGAGTCGCTGCGCGACACGTCCGAGACCATCGCGGCCATGGGGGTCGACGCCATCGTGGTCCGTCACGCCTCGGCCGGCGTGCCCTACCAGATCTCCTCCTGGGTCGACGCCTCGGTGATCAACGCCGGAGACGGCTGGCACGCCCATCCCACCCAGGCCCTGCTCGACTGCTACACGATCCGCGATCGTCTCGGCTCGGTCGACGGGAAGCGAATCGCCATCGTGGGCGACATCGCCCATTCGCGGGTCGCCCGCTCCAACGTCTGGGCCTTCCACTATCTGGGCGCCGAGGTCGTGCTGGTGGCGCCGCCGACGCTGCTCCCGCCGAGCCTCGACGGTTGGCCGGTGACGGTGAGCCACGATCTCGACGAGGTGATCGACCGCGTCGACGTCGTGTACCTGCTGCGCATGCAGCTCGAGCGCCAGCACGAGGCGCTGATCCCCACGCTGCGTGAGTACACCGCGAACTGGGGTCTCACCGCGGCGCGCGCGGCCCGGCTGAACGACAAGACCATGGTCATGCACCCGGGGCCGATGAATCGGGGCATCGAGATCGCAGCCGACGTGCCCGAGCTGCCCAACGCCGTGATCGTCGACCAGGTCCGCAACGGGGTGTCGGTCCGCATGGCCGTGCTGTTCCGGCTCCTCGGCTCCGGCGTCGACCTCGGAGGCATGAACGTCGATGGCTGACCTGGTGATCAAGGGCGGTCGGGTCGTCGATCCCGGCGGCGAGCGACTCGCCGACGTGGCGGTCGAGGCGGGGCGCATCGCCGCCGTCGGCGCCGATCTGGACGCGACGGTCACCCTCGACGCCGGCGGCTGCGTCGTCTCGGCCGGTCTGGTCGACCTGCACACCCACCTCCGGCAGCCGGGCCACGAGGAGGCCGAGACCGTGGAGTCGGGGGGCCGGGCTGCGGCGCTGGGCGGGTACACCGCGGTCGTGGCCATGCCCAACACCACCCCGGCCATCGACGACGCCGGGACCGTCCGCGAGGTCATCTCGCTCGGGCGGCGAGCGATTTGCGACGTCCACGTGGCCGGGGCCATCACCGTCGGGCGGGCCGGCGAGCAGCTGGCGCCGATGGCCGAGATGGCAGCGCTCGGGGTGCGGTTGTTCACCGACGACGGCTGCGGCGTCCAGGACGACCGGTTGATGCGGCGGGCCATGGAGTACGCCCAGGGCTTCGGGCTGACCCTCGCCCAGCACTGCGAGGTCGATGCCCTGGCCGCCGGCGGCCACATGAACGAGGGAGCGTGGTCCTCACGGCTGGGGATCCCCGGGATCCCGGCCGAGGCCGAGGAGCTCATGGTGATGCGCGACATCGCGCTGTCCCGCCTCACCGGGGCCCGCATCCACTTCCAGCACCTCTCCACCGAGGGGTCGGTGTCGATGGTCCGGGCCGCGCGTCGGGCCGGGGTCGCGGTCACGGCCGAGGCGACGACCCACCACTTCACGCTCACCGACGCGTCGGTCGCGGCCTACGACCCGGTGTTCAAGGTCAACCCGCCGCTGCGCGGGGACTCCGACGTGACCGGGGTGAAGGAGGGGTTGGCCGACGGGACGATCGACGCCATCGCCACCGACCACGCCCCGCACGAGCCCCACCTGAAGGACCTGCCCTTCGACACCGCACCGCCCGGGATGCTGGGCCTCGAGACGGCCCTCGCGCTGGCGCTCACCGAGCTCGATCTGCCCATCGAGACCGTCCTCGCCCGCATGTCGTGGCGGCCGGCCGAGATCGCCGGGCTCGCCGACGAGCACGGCGGCACCCTCGACGTCGGTCGGCCCGCCCACCTCACGGTGATCGACCCGGAGGCGACCTGGGTCGTCGAGCCCCGCCAGCTGGCGAGCCTCAGCCGCAACACGCCGTATGCGGGGCGCAAGCTGACCGGCCGGGTGCGCCACACGGTGCTCCGGGGGGAACCGGTCGTCGTCGACGGAGTGGCCCAGCGTTGACGTCCATCCGACCATGACCGTCGTCGACGCGCTGTTGGTGCTGGCCGACGGGACGACCTTCGAGGGTGAGGCCATCGGCGCCGCTCCGCCCGGCGGGGTGGCCAGCGGGGAGGTCGTGTTCAACACGGTGCTGACCGGCTACCAGGAGGTCATCACCGACCCGTCCTACGCCGGGCAGATCGTGGCCTTCACCTACCCCCACATCGGGAACTACGGGGTGAACGACCACGACCACGAGAGCCGCAGGCCGTTCTGCCGGGGCGTGGTCGTCCGCGACCTGGCGAGGCGGCCGAGCAACTGGCGGGCTGATGGCGACCTCGACGGGTTCCTGCGCCGCTCGGGCGTGCCGGGCGTGGCCGGCATCGACACCCGGCGGCTCACCCGCCACATCCGCGAGGCCGGCGCCATGCCCGCCGCCTTCGGGACCGCCGACGAGGCCACCCTCCGGGCCGCAGCCGCCGCCGAGCCGGGCACCGACGGGGTCGACCTGGTCGCGACGGTGACCTGCGCCGAGCCCTACGCCGTCGAGTCGACCGGCCCGGCCCGGCGGATCGTGGCCTACGACTTCGGGATCAAGCGGACGATGCTGCGGCACCTGGCCTCGCTGGGTGCGGTCGAGGTGGTGCCGGCCGCGACGCCGGCCGCCGACGTCCTGGACCGGCGACCCGACGGGGTGTTCCTGTCGAACGGGCCCGGCGATCCCGAGCCCGTCGGCTACGCACGGGAGGCCATCGGCGAGCTGCTCGGCCGGGTGCCGGTGTTCGGCATCTGCCTCGGTCACCAGCTGCTCTCGGGCACGTTGGGCGGCCGGACCTTCAAGCTGCCGTTCGGCCACCACGGCGGCAACCACCCGGTGCGCCAGCTCGCCACCGGCCGGGTGGAGATCACCAGCCAGAACCACAACTACTGCGTCGACGAAGGCTCGGTTCCGGGAGCCGACCTCAGCCACGTCAACCTGAACGACGGCACGGTCGAGGGGTTCCGGCACAAGGAATACCCCGCCTTCGCCGTCCAGTACCACCCCGAGGCGAGTCCGGGGCCCCACGACGCACGATACCTGTTCGCGCGGTTCCGGGAGACCATCGCCGCGGCCC
>JBFJYB010000012.1:0-16062 GCA_041622835.1 Acidimicrobiales bacterium
GCCACCCTGCAGGCCGGGGAACACCGCCTTGTCGATGGCCTTGGCCAGATCCTCGCGGCACAGGATGCAGCCGCCCCTCGGGCCGCGCAGCGTCTTGTGGGTGGTGAAGGTGACCACCTCGGCGTGGGGCACCGGGTTCGGGTGCGCGCCACCGGCGATCAGCCCGGCGATGTGGGCCGCGTCGAACAGCACCATCGCACCGACCTCGTCGGCGATGGCCCGGATGGGCTCGGGCTCGATCACACGCGGGTAGGCGGTGGCGCCGGCGACGATCAGCTTGGGGCGCTCGGCCAGGGCCACCTCCCGCATCTGGTCGTAGTCGATCCGCTCGTCGCTGGGGGTGACGCCGTAGGCGACGAAGCGGTAGAACCGCCCGCTGGCGTTGACCGGCGAACCGTGGGTCAGGTGCCCGCCGTGGTCGAGGCTCATGCCCATCACCGTGTCGCCCTGGTCGAGCAGGGCGAGGTACACGGCCATGTTGGCGTTGGCGCCCGAGTGGGGCTGCACGTTGGCGTGGTCGGCGCCGAAGAGCTCGCAGACCCGCCGTCGGGCCAGGTCCTCGACCTCGTCGATCACCGCATTGCCGCCGTAGTACCGCTTGCCGGGGTAGCCCTCGCTGTACTTGTTGGTCAGCACCGAACCGGTCGCCTCGAGCACGTCGGGCGACGTGAAGTTCTCCGACGCGATGAGCTGGAGGGTGGTGTTCTGGCGCTCGACCTCGCGTTCGATGCGGTCGAAGACGTCGAGATCTCGGGTTCCGGGCCAAGTCATGGCCGAAACCCTACCGGGCGCGCGAGCCCGGTCAGGTCGAGGGCAGGAGCCCGTCGAGCTTGGCGACGCGGCCGGTGTGACGGCCGCCGTCGAAGCCGGCGTCGAGCCAGGCCGACACCGCGTCCCTGGCCACCTCGGGCCCGACGATCCGGGCGCCCAGGCACAACACGTTGGCGTCATTGTGCTGGCGCGCCAGCCGCGCGGTCGTGGCGTCGTGGACCGTGGCCGCCCGGACCCCAGCGACCTTGTTGGCCGCCATCGCGATCCCGATCCCGGTGCCGCACACGGCCACACCGAGATCGGCGTCGTCGCCCGCCACGGCCCGGCCGACCGCAGCGCCGAAGTCGGGGTAGTCGACCCGGTCCTCGGAGTAGGTGCCCTCGTCGACCACCTCGTGGCCCAGCGAGCGGAGGTGCTCGGCGAGCAGCTCCTTGAGCTGGTACCCGGCGTGGTCGGCGCCGACCGCGATGCGGGTCACCGGGTCGGCTCCCGCTGGCCGGCCATCGACTCGAGGAGCTGGTCGACGAGCCCGACGACCTCGGCGGCCACCCGGCGATGGACGCGATCGGAGCGGCCGAAGGGATCGTCGATGTCGTTGTCGCCGTTTCCGAGATGCGGCGACGGTGGGCGGTGCTCGTGGAGCCGTCCGAGCCAGGCGGAGGGCTCCTCGTCGTCACCCCGTGGCTCGATGTCGGCAGCGAGGCGGACCAGCTCCTTCAGGGTGAAGGTGCGGGGGCCGGCGTGGGGCACCAGCGCCAGAACCTGCCGGGCGTGCTGGTTGGTCATGACGACCACCAGGTCGGCTCCCTCGACGAGGTCGGCATCGATGATCCGGCTGCGATGGTCGTCGATGTCGAGGTCGTAACGGGCGCTGGCCCGGCGGGTCGCGTCGGGCGGCGACTCGCCGTCGAGCACGAACCCGGCCGACGACACCCGGACCGGGAGCTCCATCTCCGCGGCTCGCTGGCGGAAGTAGCCCGCGGCGATGGCCGATCGGCAGATGTTCCCGGTGCAGACGAACAGGAGGTCGATGCGGGGGAGTCTAGGGATCGGACCGGCCGGCGCCGCGCGCCACCCGAACGAGCTCGTCGCGACCCACCGGACCGTCGCGGAGCACGACCAGGTCGGGATCGGTGCGCACGACCGTCGAGGCCACGCCGCGACCCTCACCCCCGTCGACCACGAGCAGCGACGCATCGCCGAGCGCCTCGGCGGCCGCGGGCGCGGTGTTGGCCGGCGGCTCGCCGTGCCGATTGGCGCTGGTCGTCGCCAGCGGCCCGGCGGCGGCGGCCAGGTCGCGGACGAAGTCGGCATCGGGGCAGCGCAGGCCGACGGTGCCGTCGGAGGCGCCGACCGCGAGTCGTCTCCGACCCGCACAGACGAGGGTGAGGGGGCCGGGCCAGAACTCGTCGGCCAGAGCCCGGTCGACCTCGCCGAGGGTGGCGTACTCCGCAGCCTGGTCCGTGTCGGCGACGAGCACCGCGATGGCCACTGCCTCGGGTCGACCCTTGAGGCGGAAGAGCTGAGCGACCGCGTCGGCATCGGCCGCCAGCACGGCCACGCCGTACACGGTGTCGGTCGGAACCACGACCGGGCGGCCGGCCCGCAGCTCGGCGAGGGCGACGTCGTGGGCCCGGTCGGCGGGGATCGGTGTCACGAGCGCAGCCTGGCCCGCAGCACGCGTCGTCGGCCGGCCAGGTCGGGCACGACGTCGACCGGGCCGAAGCCGCGCTCGACGGCTCGAGCTCCGGCCACGTCGAGCTGGTCGGGAGCCAGCTCGAGGACGAGCGTGCCGCCCGGGCGGAGCCACTCGGGTGCGCCTTCGATGATCGCTTCGGCCGCCTCGAGGCCGCTCGGTCCCGCCACCAGCGCTTCGGCCGGCTCCCAGTCCGACACCTCGGGTGGCAGCTCGTCGGCCTCGGCCACGTAGGGCGGGTTGGACACGACCACGTGGACCCGGCCGCGGAGCTCGGGGTCGACGGGCTCGAACCAGCTCCCCTCGAGCATTCGTACGCAGGTGGCCCGCTGCCCGAGGCCGGCCAGGTTGGCGCGGGCGACGGCGAGGGCGTCCGCCGATCGTTCGACGGCGGTGATCTCGACGTCGTCGCGCTCGGCTGCCAGCGACAGCGCCACCGCCCCGGACCCGGTGCCCAGGTCGACGACGACGAGAGGGCCGTCGCCGGCCTGGCGTTCGAGCTCGTCGAGGGCGACACCGACCAGCACCTCGGTCTCGGGTCGCGGGATGAGGACCCGCCGGTCGACCATGAGGTCGAGCTGCCGGAACCCCCATCGCCCGAGCACGTACTGCAACGGCTCACCCCGGGCCCGTCTGGCGACCATCGAGTCGTAGCGGGCCACACCGAGGACGGTGGCCGGGTCGTCGAGCCTCAGCACCAGCTCGGCGCCGTCGTGGCCCGACGCCTCCTCGACGATGCGGCGCGCGTCGATCTCGGGCGACGCGGCCCCCGCCGACCGCAGCCTTTCGACCGCCTCGTCGAGGAAGTACCGCCACGGCACCGTGTCGCCCGGACCGGGTTGATCGGAGGGTGGCGGCTCAGCTGGCACCGTTGCCGGCCAGCTGCTGCTGGCGCTCGTGCTGCACCAGAGGCTCGATCACGTCGTCCATCTCGCCGGCCAGCACCTTGTCGAGCGAGTACAACGTGACACCGATCCGGTGGTCGGAGACCCGGTTCTCCTTGAAGTTGTAGGTGCGGATCTTCTCCGAACGGCCGCCCCCGCCCACCTGGCTCCGCCGCTGGGCCGACGCCTCTGCGTTCTGGCGGTCGTGCTCGGCCTGGAGCAGCCGGGCCCGCAGCACGCGGAGCGCCTTGGCCCGGTTCTGGAGCTGGCTCTTCTCGTCCTGCATCGACACGACGATCCCGGTGGGCTTGTGGGTGAGCCGGACCGCCGAGTCGGTGGTGTTCACCGACTGGCCGCCGGGCCCCGACGACCGGTAGACGTCGACCTGGAGGTCGTTGTCGTCGATCTCGACCTCGACCTCCTCGGCCTCGGGCAGGACCGTGACGGTGGCCGACGACGTGTGGATCCGGCCCTGCGACTCGGTCACCGGCACCCGTTGCACCCGGTGTGGACCGCCCTCGTGCTTCATGCGGGTCCAGACGTCGTCGCCCTTGAGCAGGAAGGTGACGTCCTGGAATCCCCCCATGTCGGAGGGGTGAGATCCCAACATCTCGATCCCCCAGCCACGACGTCGTGCGTAGCTGTCGTACATCTCGTAGAGGTCGCGTGCGAACAGGTTCGCCTCCTCGCCTCCCTCGGCGCCGCGGATCTCGACGATCACGTTCTTGCCGTCGTTGGGGTCCTTGGGCACCAGCAGGAACTTGAGCTGCTCCTCGTGGCGGGCCAGCGCGGCCTCGAAGTCGGCGGCCTCGCCGGCCAGTGCGTCGCGCTCCTCGGGCGTCGCCTCGCGCTGCATCTCACGGGCCGCTTCGAGGTCGTCACGCACCCGCTGGTAGGCGCGCCACTCGAGCACGATCTCCTCGAGCTGCTTGTAGCGGCGCGCCTCGGCCTGGAAGCGGGCCTGGTCGGCGATGAGGTCGGGGTCGCCGAGGCTGGCGCCCACCTCCTCGAACTCCCGCTCGAGCGCCTCGAGGCGCGCGTCGAGGTCGGAGGGCGAACCGTCGGACGCGGAGCTGGCAGGCACAGGGCCAGGGTAACCGTCGCCCAAATCGCGGACGTCGAGCGGCGCGAAGGGGGCCCGCCCGTGGGGCTAGCTGTCGCTGGGCTTGCCCTTGCGGCGCCCGTAGCGCCGCTCGAACCGCTCCACCCGACCGGCGGTGTCGACGATGGTCATGGTGCCCGTGTAGAAGGGGTGGCTCTCGCTGGAGATCTCGACCTTGGCCAACGGGTACTCGTTGCCGTCCTCCCAGGTCGTGGTCTCGTCGGTCACGATCGTCGACCGGGTGAGGAACGAGCTGCCCGACGAGATGTCGAGGAAGACGACAGGTCGGTACTCGGGGTGGATGTCGCTCTTCATGGTGATCGGAGCCTACCGGCGCGTCTCCTACGCCCCCACCGGGCCCTTCGCCACCTCGGACAGGAAGTCGTTGTTGTTGGCGAAGGTCTTGAGCCGGTCGATCAGCAGCTCGAGCCCGGCCGCCCCGCCGCCGTTGCCGTCGGAGGCCAGCCCCGACAGCACGCGCCGCAGCTTCCACACCTGTTGGAGCTCCTTGCGCTCGAACAGGAGCTCCTCGTGGCGGGTCGACGAGGCGTCGACGTCGATGGCGGGGTAGATGCGACGCTCGGCCGTCTTGCGGTCGAGCCGGAGCTCCATGTTGCCGGTGCCCTTGAACTCCTCGAAGATCACCTCGTCCATCTTCGAGCCGGTCTCGACGAGGGCGGTGGCGAGGATGGTGAGCGACCCGCCCTCCTCGACGTTGCGGGCGGCTCCGAAGAACCGCTTGGGCGGATACAGCGCCCCCGAGTCGACACCGCCGGACATGATCCTCCCGGTCGCCGGAGCGGCCAGGTTGTAGGCCCGGGCCAGCCGGGTGATGCCGTCGAGGATGATCACGACGTCCTCGCCCCGCTCGACCATGCGCTTGGCCCGCTCGATGGTGAGCTCGGCCACCGCGGTGTGCTCGTCGGAGGGCCGGTCGAAGGTGCTGGCGACCACCTCGCCGCGCAGGAGCCAGCGACGCATGTCGGTGACCTCCTCGGGACGCTCGTCGACCAACAGGACCATCACCTTGACCTCGGGATGGTTGACCTCGATCGACCGGGCGATCTCCTTCATGATCGTCGTCTTGCCCGCCTTCGGCGGGGACACGATCAGACCGCGCTGGCCCTTCCCGATCGGCGAGATGAGATCGACGATGCGCGCCGTCATGTTGCCGGGGTCGTCGTCGCGCTCGAGCCGGAGCTTCTCGTCGGGGAACAGCGGGGTGAGGTCCTCGAACCGCGAGCGGTCCTTGACCTTCTCGGGGTCGACGCCGTTCACCGAGTCGAGGCGCAGCAGCATCGGGTTCTTCTCGTTGCGGCTGGCCGGGCGGGACCCGCCCTTCAGCTCGTCGCCACGACGCAGACCGAACTGCCGGACCTGCTTGACCGAGACGTACACGTCCTCCTTCGAGGGCAAGTACCCCCTGGTCCGCAGGAAGCCGTAGCCCTCGTCGCGCAGGTCGAGGTACCCCTCGACGTCGACCGGCTCGCCGTCCCACGGCTCCTCGGGCCGGTCCCGCTCGCGGCCCCGCCGGCGGCGCTTGCGGTTCCCGGCCTCGGGCTGCTGCTGGTCCTGGCGGTTCCTCTGGCCACCCTGACCGCGGTTGCCGCGGCCCCCGTCGTGTTGCTGGCCGCCGCGGTCCCGGCCGGACTGCTGCTTGCCGCGGCCCTCACCCGAGCCGTCGTCGGACCTGTCGGCGGACCTGTCGTCGGACTTGGTCTCGGACTTGGTTCCTGACTTGTCCGCGGACTTGGCCTCCGACTTGTCGTCGGACTTGGCCTCGGGCTCGTCGGCGGACGCCTTCTCGTCGGTCGTGGCCCCGACCTGGCCCGGGTCGTCGGCCGTGTCGTCGGCCTGCTCGGCCGCGGTGGCCTCGCTCTCGTCGTCGGCGGTCTCGTCGGCGCGGGGTTCGGCCGCTTTGCCGCCGTCGTCGGTCTCGGCGCCGTCGATCGACGCGGCCGAGCCGTTGCCGTTGGCGCCGTCGGTCACGCCGGCCAGATCGAGGATCATGTCGACGATCTCGGACTTGCGGGCCCGTGAACCCGGCTTGCCGCCCATCGCGACCGCGATCGTGTGCAGCTCTTCTCGATCCTTGCGTTGCAGCGTGGACCGCCGCAGTTCACTGGTTTCCATCGAGGAAACACCTCGTTTGCTCTGGGACCGATCTCCCGGTCCGGTACGTCTGCCGCCTGGCCTGAGCCGGACAGACTGGAAGTCGCCACTGGCCACCCCACCGAGCACGATGTGACGCCTCGAACGCGACGAGCACCACGCGTCGATCGCGGTCGTGAGGGTGGGTAGCCGTCGAACCGCTGGCCGAACAGGACACTGTCTTTGCTCTTGCCTGGGCGGGGCGGTCCCCGTCGACGACAAGTCGATGGTACTCAACATCGAGGCCGTACGACAACATCCCCGTCGGCGCCGGGCCTCGGATCGTTAGGGAGCGCCGATCAACGCCCCCAGCAGCTCGTGGCCGGCTTCGGGGTCGAGGTGGGCCACGCCGGCCTCGGTGTAGCGACCTCCGGGCCCCGCCACCGCCGAGTCGACGGCCACATAGGGCACCGCGTCAGCGGTATGGGTCCGCTTCACCAGCGGGGTCGCGTGATCGGGGAGGACCAGCATCCGCCACGGACCGAGGGCGTCGAGCCCGGCCACGAGGTCGGTCAGGATCCGCTGGTCCCAGTTCTCGAGGCTGCGCACCTTCTCCTCGACGTCACCGGCGTGGCCGGCCTCGTCGCTGGCTTCGACATGGATCACGTACAGGTCGGCTCCGGCGGCGAGGCCCTCGAGGGCCGCGTCCCGCTTGCCCTCGTAGTTCGTGTCGTACCACGCCGTCGCCCCCTCGACGTCGACGACGTCGAGTCCGGTCAGCCGGCCGAGGCCGCGGACCAGGTCGACCGCGCTCACGATGCCGCCGCCGACGCCGTGCCGGTCCCGGAAGGCCGGCAGATCGGGCCGCCGCCCCTGCCCCCAGAGCCAGATCTGGGTGGCGGCCGTCGGTAGATCGGCGAGCACCTCGCGCGACCGGTCCATGAGCTCGCTCAGCTCGGCCCCGCCCGGACCGACCGGCGCGACCGCCGCCGACCCGACGATGTCGTGCGGCGGGATGCACGTGGCGTCGAGCCAGGCGTCGGGGGCGACGACGATGTTGCGGAATCCCACGCCCGGGTGAAACGAGACCTCGCCGCCCAGGGCGCTCTGGAGCGCCTCCATGGCGTGTCGGCCGACCTCGCGGTCGGGGTGGCCTCCCGTGAAGTCGACCATGGTGCCGTCGCCTCCGACGGTGACCAGGTTGCACCGGAACGCGATCCGATCCGGGTCGAGGTCGAGCCCCAGCGACGCCGCTTCGATCGGCGCTCGACCGGTGTGGTAGGTGGCCGGGTCGTAACCGAGTATCGACATGTTGCCGACGTCGCTTCCTGCCGGGAGCCCGGCGGGGATGACCTGGGCCCGACCCACGCGCCCGCGCGCCGCGAGGGCGTCGAGCGTCGGCGTCGACGCGACCTCGAGCGGGGTGCGGCCCCCCAGTTCGGGCACCGGCTCGTCGGCGCAGCCGTCTGGGATGCACACCACGTACTTCATCGGCGGTGAGTCTGCCAGCGCGCCGACCCCGATCCCACGTGGCGCACCGGTGGCCCGCTCCGGCTCACGGCCCGCCGGCTCACATGGGGCAGCGGTCGGCCACGTACGCCTCCACCGCGGCCAGGTCGTTCGGCAGCTCGTCGTAGCGCTCGGGCCGATCGAGCAGGTCGGCCAGCGGATCGGGCAGAGCCGGCCTGACCCCGATCGCCTGCTCGACGGCGTCGGGGAACTTGGCGGGATGGGCGGTGGCGAGCGCGATCATCGGGACGTCGGCGTGCCGGCGCATGGCCCGGGCCGCGCCCAGCCCGACGGCGGTGTGCGGGTCGACGGCCAGACCGGTGTCGGCGTAGACGGCTCGGATGATCTCGAGCGTCTCGTCGTCGGTGAAGCGGGCTCCGCTCCAGAGGCCCGAGAGCCGTTCGAGCGCAGGGGCTGGCAGCTCCGCCGCCCCGGTGCGCCGGAACTCGTCCATCAGGGCGGCAACGGCGGCCCCGTCGCGGTCGTCGACCTCGAAGAGCAGCCGCTCGAGGTTGCTCGAGATCTGGATGTCCATCGACGGCGAGAGGGTCGGGTGGACCGTGGAGGCTTCGAGGCGGCCGGTCGCGAAGAACCGGGTGAGGATGTCGTTGCGGTTCGATCCGACCACGAACTGGTCGACGTCGAGACCCATCCGCCGCGCTCCCTCGCCGGCGAAGACGTTCCCGAAGTTGCCGGTCGGCACCGAGAAGGCGACCCGCGCCCCGTCGAGACGCGCCGACCCCCACACGTAGTAGACGGTCTGGGCCATCACCCGGGCCCAGTTGATGGAGTTGACCGCGGCGAGCCGTTGGCGGTCGCGGAACTGCTCGTCGTTGAACATGGCCTTGACCAGGTCCTGGCAGTCGTCGAACGAGCCGGCGATGGCCACGTTGTGGACGTTCGAGGCGTCGACGGTGGTCATCTGGCGGCGCTGGACCTCCGACACCCGTCCTGCGGGGTGGAGGATCACGATGTCGAGCGCCTCGCGATCGCGACACGCCTCGATGGCGGCCGAGCCGGTGTCGCCCGACGTCGCTCCCACGATCGTCACCCGCTCGTCGCGCCGGGTCAGCTCGAAGTCGAAGAGCCGGCCGACGAGCTGGAGGGCGACGTCCTTGAAGGCCAGGGTCGGCCCGTGGAACAGCTCGAGCAGCCACAGGTCGTCGCCGAGGTCGACCATCGGCGCCACGTCGGGTGCCCGGAACGTGGCGTAGGTGGCGTCGACCATCTCGTCGAAGGCCCGGCGCTCGATGAAGCCGTCGACGAAGGGCCACATCACCTGCTGAGCCAGCTCGACGTAGCCGAGCGAGGCGCTGGTCAGCGCGGGGTGGAGGGCCGGCCACTGGGCGGGGACGTAGAGACCCCCGTCGCGGGCGAGGCCGGCGAGGAGCACCTCGCCGAACTCGAGCTCGGGAGCGTTGCCTCGGGTGCTGACGTAGGTCAGGGCCACGGGCTCGCCGATCAGCCCGACGACCCGATCACCCGAACGACGCTGTTGACCCGATCGACGACGTCGAGGTCGCGCAGGCCCTCGATGGTGGCGCGCAGATCGCGCTCCCGGGCGGTGTGGGTGATGAAGAAGAGGCGGGCTTCGTCGCCGAGGCCTTCCTGCTCCATCGACTGGATCGAGACGCCGTGGGAGCCGAAGACCCCGGCCACCGCGGCCAGCACACCGGGCCGGTCGACCACGTCGACGTTGAGGTAGTACGGCGACTCCAGCTCGTCGATCGGCACGACCGTGGCCCGGCCGAGATGGCCCAGATGAGCGGACGCGCCCCGCCGGAGGTTGGTGGAGGCGTCGATGAGATCGCCGAGCACCGCGCTGGCCGTCGGCCGCCCGCCGGCGCCGCGGCCGTACAGCATCAGCTCACCGACGGCCTCGCCCTCGACGAAGACCGCGTTGAAGCTGTCGCGGACCGCGGCCAAGGGGTGGGCGGCCGGGATCATGGCCGGGTGGACCCGAACGGCGACATGGGACTCGTCCTCGTCGACCCGCTCGGCGATGGCGAGCAGCTTGATCACGTAGCCGAGGCGCCGGGCGACCTCGATGTCGTCGGCGCCGATGGCGGTGATGCCCTCCCGATGGACGTCGGCGGTCACGACGTGGGCCCCGAAGGCGACGGTGGCGATGATCGCCGCCTTGGCTGCGGCATCGAAGCCGTCGACGTCGGCGCTGGGGTCGGCTTCGGCGAAGCCCTGGGCCTGGGCGTCGGCCAGCGCCGCCTCGTACGACACGCCCTGATCGGTCATCTGGCTCAGGATGTAGTTGGTGGTGCCGTTGACGATCCCCATCACCCGCCGGATCGGCTCGCCGACCAGCGATTCGCGCAGCGGCCGCATGAGCGGGATGGCGCCGGCCACGGCCGCCTCGAACAGGAGGTCGACCCCGGCCTCGTGGGCGGCCTCGAACAGCTCGGCGCCGTGCGACGCCAGCAGCTCCTTGTTGGCGGTGATCACCGGCTTGCCCTTCTCGAGGGCGGCCAGGACGAGCTGCCGAGCGGGTTCGACGCCCCCGATCAGCTCGACCACCACGTCGATGTCGGGATCGGCGACCAGGGCCTCGGCGTCGTCGGTGAGCAGGCCGGCAGGGGTCTCGACCGGTCGGGGCTTGGCCAGGTCGCGGACCGCAACTGCCGAGACCTGGAGCCGGACGCCCATCCGCTCGGCGATGGCGTCGGTCTCGTCGGCCAACAGGTCGACCAACGCCGCCCCGACGTTGCCGCATCCGAGAACCCCGACGCGTACCGGGGCGGTCATGGTCACCCGCTCACGCTACCGGGCCTGCGACCGGCCGGAGACCGGATACCGGCGGGCCCGCCGGCCGCGAGCCGGCCGCCTCCCATGTTGCATGTCGTGATGTTTCATGTAGCGTGGGCGTGTCCCTTCCCCGTAAGCTGCCGCCCCCGAGCCGCCCGGAGGGACCGATGCCCGGATCCAGCGACCTCTACGCCGCCGCCGGCGACCTCGGGCGGCGGGCCGCCGAGTGCGACGCCACCGCCGAGGACCTGGAGGCGGTCGCCCGACCGCTCGACGGTCTGCTACGGCCGATCGTGCACTGGCACACCGCCGAGACGTGGTCGTCGTCGGCCGCCACGACCAGCCGCCAGGTCCTCACCCGCCAGCACGTGGTGACCCTCGAGGAGGTCCGCGGCGCGCTGGCTCGGGTGGTCGGGCGCCTGCGCTCGGAGGCCGGGGCGCTGCGGTTCGACCAGCGCCTCCTCCGACACCAGGCCGACGCCGCGGCCGCCGACGAGCGACGTGCCCTCGCCCAGCCGGCCCCCGCCGCCGAGCCGTGGGGCGGGCCGCGGTTTCGGCCCGACCGGTGAGGTGCTCTTCGGACATCTCTTGTCTTTCTTGCTTTTCAAGATATTTCGTGTAGTATCAGTCACCATCGGCGCCGGCTGCGCCCACCGCATCATCGGCGCCCGGGGGCGCCGCACCACCCGAGGAGTGGCTCGAATGTCCGACGTCCTGATCATGAACAAGGCCCACATGGACCAGCTGCAGAGCGCGTTCGGTCGCAACGCCGCGGCGGTCCAGAGCCTGCTCGACGACATCAACCGGGTCCTGGCCGGCACCACCTGGGACGGCTCGCGGGCCCGCCGGTTCCGCGACGAGTGGGCCAACCACTTCCAGCCCAACCTGGTCCAGCTCCGCGAGGCGCTCGAGACCAACGCCACCTTCGTCGGGAACGAGAAGGCCAACGCCATGACCGCGATGGACTGAGGCGGAAGCCCCCCTCCGGCTCAGCCACCGAGGGGCCGGCCCACCCGGGCCGGCCCCCGCCGGTCCTCCCTTTCCGCCCACCGGGCCTCGATGCGCATCCTGCACCAGACGTCGGATGACTGCCGCAGCTACGAGCTGCGGCTCGCGCCCGGCACCGATGCGACCGTGGCCGAGCTGGCCTCGGCGTTGCGAGCGGCCCGAGGTGGCCGACTTCCACCCGGCGACGAGGCCGACGGGCTCACCATCGACAACCGGTACCACCGCGGGCCGACGCCGCTGTCGTCCACCGACCTGGTCGACGGAAGCCTCGTCCACGAGCTCCCGCCGGTGACCGACGACGTTCCAACCCGCTCGCTCGGCATCGCGGTCGTCGCCGGCCTCCACGCCGGCAGCCGCTTCACGCTGGGTCGCGAGCGGACGATCGTCGGCGCCGCGCCGGAGGCCGACGTCACGATCACCTGTCCGACGGTCTCGCCGTTCCACCTCGGTCTCGACCCCGACCGCGACGGCGCACTCGCGACCGATCTCGACTCGTGCAACGGCACGCTCGTCGACGAGCGGTGGCTGCTCGAGCCCACCCGGGTGGAGCCCGGCCAGGTGATCGATCTCGGAGCGGTCCACCTCGCTCTGCGGCGACCGGTCGACGATTCGCCGCTCGGGTTGGCACGGATCCTCGGCCGGACGCCGGCGGGCACCTTCCCCTTCAACCGTCCTCCCCGCCCTCCTGCGCCGCCGCCGACCCCGCCGGTGGCCGCGCCGGCAGCGCCGTCGCCGTCGAGCCGGCGGGCGTTGTTCGGCTGGGCATCGTTCCTCGCCCCGCTCGTCTTCGGCTTGACGATGGCCGTCGTCACCAACCCGCTGTTCGCCCTGTTCGCCCTGCTGAGCCCGGTGATGGCGGTCGCCACCTGGGCCGAGAACCGGCGCCGGCACTCCAGGGAGGCACGACACGCCTCGGCCGCGCTGCGCCGGGCCCTCAGCCGTCTCGAGGCCGACCTCTCGGCGGCGCGACGCCACGAGCAGCACCGTCGTCGACTGACCCACCCCGATCCCGCCGAGACGTGCCGGCGCGCCACCCAGCCGAGCACCCGGCTGTGGGAACGCCGGCTCGGCGACGACGACGCCCTGGAGCTCGTGGTGGGGGTGGCCGATCTCCCCTGGCAGCCCGACCTCGAGACCGAAGCCGGAGCTGCCCCCGCCGCGGACGCGATCGAATCGGTGTCGGCCGCCGGCCCGCTCGGTGCGGTTCCGGTGGTGGTCGCTGCCCGGCCGGGCGAGGTGATCGGGATCGTCGGGCCCCGCACTGCGGCGCTGGCCGTCGTCCGATCGCTGGTCGTCCAAGCCGCCGTCCACCACGGCCCGGCCGATCTGGCCATCACCGTCGCGGCGGTCGCAGCTCACGGGCACGAGTGGGGGTGGACGAGCTGGTTGCCGCACACGAGGGATCGCGTCCACGGCGGCCGGGTCCGAGCGATCGCGTGCGGGTGGGACGAGATCGCGTCGCTGGCGACGGTCGGCGCCACCGAGGACCGGAGCCGGCCCGAGCACGTCCGGCTCGCGGTAATCGACGGTGACGGCCTGACCACCGGTCGGGCCTCGCCGGCCAGGGCGCTCCTCGGCAGCGGGGTCGAGACGGCCGCACTGGTCGTGACGTCGTCGCTCGACCGGCTGCCGTCGATGTGCACGACGGTGATCGAGATGACCGACGCCGACGGTCGGATGCGGGTCTCGCGGCCCGGGCCCGGCCTGGTCGTCGACCACGTCCTGGCCGGCGGCATCGACGAGGACCTGGCGGCCGAGACGGCGCGCCGTCTGGCCCGCTTCGACGATCCCGAGCTGGCCATGGCCGACGCCCACGTGCCCGACACCGTGGCGCTCGTCGATCTGCTGGGAATGGACCGGGTCAGCGCCGACGAGATCGACCGGCGCTGGGACCGGACGAGGGGGACCGCCGAGCTACGCGTCCCGATCGGGGCCGACGGTGACGGCGTCCTGGACGTCGATCTGGTGCGGGACGGCCCCCACGGGCTCATCGGCGGCACCACCGGCTCGGGCAAGAGCGAGCTGCTCAGATCGCTCGTGGCCTCGCTGGCGGCCAGCGCCGACACCGATCACCTGAACTTCGTTCTCGTCGACTACAAGGGAGGCTCGGCCTTCGACCGCTGCGCCGCTCTTCCGCACGTCGTCGGCCTGGTCACCGACCTCGACCCTCATCTCGGCACGCGAGCACTGCGGTGTCTCGAGGCCGAGCTTCGGCACCGCGAGCGCCTCCTGCGGTCGGCAGGCGCCGACGACATCGCCGGGTACCGCCGCCACCAGGTGAGCGACCCCGACGCCCGACCGATGCCTCGTCTCGTGGTGGTCATCGACGAGTTCGCGACCATGGCCGCCGAGCTGCCCGACTTCATCGACGCGTTGGTCGGCATCGCCCAGCGGGGGCGCAGCCTCGGAGTGCACCTGCTGCTGGCGACCCAGCGGCCGTCGGGAGCCGTCAACGCCAACATCCGGACCAACGCCAACCTCCGCGTCGCGCTGCGGGTCCTGGACCCCGGCGACTCCACCGACGTGATCGATCGGCGGGATGCCGCGTCGATCGGGCGGGATCAGCCCGGCCGAGCCTACGCTCGCCTCGGACCCGGGGAGGTCGTGGCGTTCCAGTCGGCGCTGGTGACCGGCTGCACGCCTCGCGGTCGCACCCAGGCTCTCGAGCTGATCGAGCTGGTCGACGGCCGGCCGGCGACGATCGGCGCGCTCGAGAGCTCCGAGGGGCCGAGCGACCTCGACCGTCTGGTCGCCGCTATCGAGGCCGCCCACAGCAGGCTCGGTCTCGCCCCGCCGAGGCGGCCATGGCCCGATCCGCTCCCCGACCGCCTGGGCCTGGCGGATCTCGCGGTCTCGGCGACCGACGGTCGGCCACCGGCCGGGGCTGTGATCGGTCTGGCCGACGACCCTGACCGGCAGCGCCAGGGGCTGGTCGCCTTCGATCCCTCGGCCGGCAACGCCATCGTCCTGGGCATGGCGGGGAGCGGCACGACCACCGCATTGGCGACCATCGCCGTCGCCCTGGCCGGTGCCCACGGGCCCGATGCCCTCCACCTCTACGTCATCGATCACGGCGCGATGGCGTTGGCCGCGCTGCAGTCGCTGCCCCATTGCGGCGCAGTGGCCGGCGCGGGCGAGCCCGAGCGTCAGGCCAGGCTGATCCGCCACCTCGCCGACGAGCTGGCCCGTCGAAGGGCGCTCGACGGCAGCGCGCGCCGGGCCGAGCCGCGCCTGTTGCTGCTGATCGACAACTTCGGCGGCTTCCGCAACGAGTACGAGGACTCGCGCGACTACGAGCTGGTCGACCAGCTCGATCGGATCTATGCCGACGGCACCCACCACGGGATCCACGTCGTGGTCTCGGCCGATCAGCCAGGAGCGGTGCCCCGCTCGATGACGTCGGTCACGTCGCAGATCTGGTTGATGCGGTTCGCCGACCCGAACGACTACCTGGCGTTCGGCGTGAAGGTCGGCGATCCCGGCTCGATGCCCGCCGGCCGGGCGTTCCGATCGGAGACCGGTCTCGAGGTGCAGCTCGCGCTGCCCCACCCCGACGGGCTCGTCGCCGCGGTCGAGGCGGTGCGCGCCGCCGCCGAGCCGCCGACCCGGCCGCCGGTACCGGTCGGCGTCCTGCCGACCCGCGTCACGCTCGACGCGCTCGACCGCCGGCCCGCCCTCGACCGGACCCCGGCCTTCGTGCCACTCGGCATCGGCGACGACCGGCTGGCGACCGTCGGGCTCGAGCTCCATGACGGCGAGCACGCGCTCGTCGCCGGGCCGGCCCGGTCGGGGAAGTCGAGCGCCCTGATCACGATCGGGCGACTCGCCGCGGAGTCCGGCGCCAACGTCGTCGCCGTGGCCGGCGCCCGGTCGCCCCTGGCCCAGGTCGAGTACCTCGACGATCTCGCGGTCGGGGCCGACGGTCTGGTGACGGCAGTCGACGGGGCCGACCAGTCGACGCTGGTCCTGGTCGACGACGCCGACCAGCTCGACGACCCCGGAGCGGCGCTGGCCTCGATGCTCTCCCGGTGCCAGCCGCACGTCCACCTTGTGGCGGCCGGTCGAGCCGACCGGCTTCGCGCCGCATACGGGCACTGGACCAGCGCGGTGCGCAGCTCCCGCACGGGGGTGCTGCTCGACCCCGACCTGCTCGACGGCGACCTGCTCGGCGTCCAGCTACCACCCCGCGTCCAGCTCCCGTCGCTGCCGGGCCGAGGCTGGCTGGTCGTCAACGGATCGCTGCA
>JBFJYB010000013.1:0-15502 GCA_041622835.1 Acidimicrobiales bacterium
CTCGTGATCCACGACATCGCCGAGAAGGTGATCGGGCCGGGCCGCGCACCGGAACGGGTCAGCGTGTACGAGGTCATGTCGAAGCCGGTCGTGACCGTCGACGCCGAGATGGACATCAAGTACGCGGTGCGGATGCTCACGCGCTTCGGCTTGTCGCGCGCGCTGGTGATGGAGAAGGACGAGCTGATCGGCCTCGTGACCGTGCGCGACATGGTGCTGCGCCACGCGGCTGCCGAAGCGGAGACGTAGCCGAACGTCGCGGGACGCCCTACCGGTCCCCGTCGCTGTTGCCGGCCGTCAGGCGGCCCGGCTCCACCAACGTGCGAGGCCCGGCAGGAATGCCGGGCCTCGTGGAACGCGTGCCCACTCCACCCGCGGTTCCAGTGCATCGAGGATGCCGCAGTCGCGCCCGCTACGCAAGCTCGGCCGAGGTCGCGGGCCGCGGTCAGTGCCGCTGGCAGCTCGCGCAGAACGTCGCCGTCCGGGCGTCGTACACGCGACGCCGGAGCGTGGTCCCGCATCGCGGACACGGTTCTCCCGCCCGCCCGTAGCAGTCGAGGTGGTGCTGGTTCTCGCCGGCGCCGCCCTGCGCGTCCCGGTAGTCACGCAGGGTCGTGCCGCGGTGCTCGATGGCGGCCGTGAGCACGTCGCGGATCGCCCGGTGAAGGTGCACCGCCTGCCGCCTGGTGATCCGCCGGGCGGCGGGGTGGACCTGCGCCCGCCACAGGGCCTCGTCGGCGTAGATGTTGCCCACCCCGGCCACCGGCCGCTGCCCGAGCAGCTGGGTCTTGACGCGACGGGAGCTGGCCCGCACCGCGCGGTAGAGCCCCTCGGGGGTGAAGGCGTCGGAGAGCGGTTCGGGACCCAGCGCGGCCAGCGTCGCGATCGACGAGTGGTCGTCGGCCGGTACGACGCGGATGCGACCGAATCGCCGCACGTCACGGAACACCAGCCAGGCGCGGTCGTCGAGCTGCCACCACGCCCGGACGTAGTCGTCGTCCGACGGTGGCGCGGTCGAGCAGTTCACGGTCAGCGAGCCGGTCATGCCGAGGTGGATCACGAGCTGGCGGTCGTCGTCGAGGTCGAACAGCAGGTACTTGCCCCGCCGGTCGACGCTCTCGATCGTCGTTCCGACCGCCTCGATCGCCGGCGTGAACTTCTGCGACCAGTGGGAGCCGGCATCGATGATCTGGTGGCCGCGGACACGGGGTTCGAGCTGGCGGCGGATCGTCTCGACCTCGGGCAGCTCCGGCACCCGTTCACGGTACCGTCGCGCCCCATGGGCGCCGGCACCGACCCGACCGGGCCGGCCAGTGGCGAGCCGGCGAGCAGTGAACCCGGCGAGGACACCTTCGCCGACATCCTCGCGACGGCCGGTGAGCACCTGGCCGAGCTGACTCCGGCCGAGATCGACGTGTGGACGTCGAGCGCTCTGGCTGTCTGGCGGGAGCCCGGGGACGGCGACCCCGACCCGGTCGACCGGCGTTTCCTCCGCTACCTCGACGCCAGCGAGAGCGCCGAGGCCGCCACCCTTGCCGCCTCGGCGCGCCGGCTCCTGGCGGCTCGCCCCGAGCCGGCTCCCGACGGCGCGCTCTCGCTGATCACTGCCCGCGCCGACGGCCGCTCGATCGCCCTGGGGTTCTGCTCGGGGACCGAGGCGGCCCACTCGCTGTTGGTCGACGTCGACGACGCCGGGCTGCTCCGCGACGTCCAGGCCGGCCCTGGCCTCGAGCAGTTGGTCGAGGGCTTCGAGGACACCGCCGTGGGCGTCGAGGAGATCGACGTCGCAGCGGCGGCCGCCAGCATCGCCGAAGGCTGGCGGCGAGCGGTCGCCGCCGGCGTCGAGCCGACGGAGACGCAGGTGTCCAACGACGCGCTCGCCAGAGCCCGGCTGGCGGCGGCCGGACACCGCGACCTGCCCCGGCCGGGCGCGCCCGCGCCCGTGGAGTCGGCTCGTGACCCGGAGGCCGATGCCGCCGCCGTCGCCACGCTGGCGACCGCACTGCCTGCCTCGGAGCTGACGGTCGACGAGGCACGAACGGCCGGAGCTGCCGGTCGGCTCGTGCGCTGGGACGACCCTCCGCCCCTCCGGCGGGCCGAGCTCGAAGCGCTGGCGTCGCTCGAGTGGGCCGACTGGCTCGGGGCGGTGATCGGTGTCGTGCGCGAAGGCGTGGGCGCCCCGGTCACACCGGCGGGGCTCGTCGACCACGTGAACCGGTGCCCGGAGGTCACGACGTCGATCCCCAAGCGAGATCGTCCGTGGTTCGAGCACGCCTTCGCGGTCGTGCTGGAGCAGTGGCGCGAGCTCGGGGTCGTCGATGCCGACGACCGGCTCACCGTCACCGGCGAGCGGACCCTCCCGGCTGCGCTGAGGCAGGCGTGGGGTTGAGCCCCCGGGGCGTGGTGCCGGCGACGGTCGTCCGCAGGAGCTCCCGCCGGTAGCCGGGGTAGTCGTTCATGGCGTAGTGCTGGGTGCTGCGGTTGTCCCACATCACCAGATCGCCCTTCGACCAGCGGTGCCGGGTCGTGAAGCGCACATGGGTGGTGTGCTGGTGGAGATACCGCAGCGCCGACGACTCGGCCTCGGCGTCGAGGCCGCGGATCCCCTTCACGTAGCCCTGGTTGAAGAACAGCGCCGGCCGGTCCGACTCGGGGTGCACCGTGACGAGCGGGTGCTCGCGAACCGCTTCGGCCTCGTCCGACGGCCGGATCTTCATCGACGCCATCTGGCCGAGCACGTCCTTCAACCGGGGCGAGTACGAGTCGCGCGCGGTGTGGACCGCCACCATCTCGTCGAAGCTCGCTCGGCGCTTCTCGCTCAGCGCGTCGTAGGCCAGCTCCATGTTCGACCACACGGTGTCTCCGCCGTAGGGGGGAACGTCGACGGCGTACAGCAGGGTGATGGCCGGTGGCCGGTCCTGGAAGCTGAAGTCGGAGTGCCAGACGCCACCGAAGTTGACGTCGGGCGCCTCGCCCGGCTCCCGGACGACCTGGATCACCTCGGGGTGGTCGGGGATGGGGTCGATGAACGGAACCGGTCCGTACTCGCCGAACCGGCGGCTGAACGCCACCTGCTGGGCCGGGGTCAGGTCCTGGTCGGGAAACACCAGCACCTTGTGCTGCACGAGTGCCTCGCGGATCGCGGCGACGGTCTCGGCGTCGAGCTGCCCGCTGACGTCGACGCCGGGCACGACTGCGCCGCCGGTACCGGCGAAGGGCTCCGGTGCGATGACGGTCACCGCCGCAGTGTCGCGCGTTCCAGCGACCGCTCGTGGCCGTGTACCGTCCCTTGAAGATGTCGCGCAGGCCAGCGAACCGGGGGGAGTCTCCGTGACTGAAGCCGGATCGCCGGTGCCGGGATTCGATGATGCGGTGTTCATCAGCTACACGCACGTCGACAACCAGCCGTTCGGGCCCGACGAGCAGCGGTGGATCAGCCACCTGCACGAGCAGCTGACCAACCGCGTCCAGCAACTCGTCGGCGACCGGGTGTCGGTCTGGCGGGACGACAAGCTCCAGGGGAACGACGTGTTCCCCGAGACCCTCGCCGACCGGCTGTCGAAGGTCGCCATCCTGGTCTCGGTCTGCTCGCCCCGGTATCTCAACTCGGAGTGGTGCCAGCGGGAGCTCGACGTGTTCCTTCGCGCCGCCGAGGCCGGGCCGGGCGTCCAGGTCGGCACCAGGAGCCGTGTCTTCAAGCTCCTCAAGACCCCGGTACCGCTGGACGAGCAGCCCGAGCCCCTGGCGCCGCTGCTCGGGTACGAGTTCTACGAGGAGTCCGACGCCGACCGCATGCGGGAGTTCCTGATGAACCCCGATCCCGAGGCGCGCTGGAAGTTCTACGCCCGCGTCGACGACGTCGCCCAGGACATCGCCGACCTGCTGGACGACATGGCGGCCGCGTCCACCGCGGCCGATGGCGACACCGGAGCCGGGCGTACGGTCTACCTGGCCGAGTCGACCTCCGACGTCTCGGCGCACCGCGACGACATCAAGCGAGAGCTCCAGCGGCGCGGCCACGAGGTGCTGCCACACCGGGCGCTCCCGTTGGTGGCCGAGGAGCTGGCCCGGGTCGTCCGCGACGACCTGGCACGCGCCGACCTCTCGGTCCACCTCATGGGCGGTCGCTACGGCCCGCGCCCGGAGAACGACGACCGGTCCATTCCCCACATCCAGCTCGACCTGGCCGGCGAGGTGGCGACCGACGCGACGCTGGCGCAGGTCATCTGGGTGCCGGAAGCGGTGCAGGCGACCACCGACGCGCAGGCCGCCCTACTCGAGCGGCTCGAGACCGCCCAGGTCGGGCCCGGTGTCGAGGTGGTTCGGGCGCCGATCGAGGGCTTCAAGTCCCACCTCCTCGAGCAGTTGACGCCTCCGCCGACGCCGCCGGCTCCGGTGGCCACCGCGGGCGCGGCGGCGCGGGTGTACATCGTGCACGACGTCGGCGACCGCGATCCCGTGACCGAGCTCCAGGCCCATCTCGAGGCCCTGGGCCACGTCACGATGCTGCCGCTGGGCGAGGGATCCGAGTCCGAGGCGCGCGAGGTCCACGAGATGTCCATGGCGCTGAGCGACGCGGTCCTCATCTACTACGGCGCCGCCACCGAGCACTGGCTCCGTATGAAGCTCTTCGACCTCGTCAAGGCGCCCGGCTGGGGCCGGACCGAGCCCTTCCGGGCCAAGGCCGTGTGGGTGGCTCCTCCTGAGAGCCCCCACAAGGCGGGCTACTCGACGAACGAGGCGATGGTTCTGGATGCGGTCGGCGGCTTCGAGCCGTCGCTGCTCGACCCGTTCCTCGCCGAGCTCGGCTCGGCTACAGGCCGCGCGTGACGTCCGGGGCGACCTTCAACCCGTTCCCGGGGCTCCGGCCGTTCCGTGAGTCGGAGTCACACCTGTTCTTCGGTCGGAGCCGGCAGGTCGACGAGCTGCTGGCCGAGCTCGGCCGCTCCCGCTTCGTCGCGGTCCTGGGGGCGTCCGGGAGCGGGAAGTCGTCGCTCGTGAAGGCGGGGTTGCTACCTGCGCTGCACGGCGGGTTCTCGCTCCGGGTGGGGTCGCACTGGCGCGTCGCCACCTTCCGGCCCGGTGGCAACCCGATCCACAACCTGGCTCGTGCGCTGGTCGGACCCGACGTGCTGGGAGCCGAGGGCGACGATCCGGTGCTGGAGGCCGCACGGGTCGAGGCGGTGCTCCGCCGGAGCCGGCTCGGTCTGGCCGACGCGGTGGCTGCCGACAGCCGGCTCGACCGCGGCCGTCTGCTCGTGGTCGTCGACCAGTTCGAGGAGCTGTTCCGGTACGACAGCACCGCCGAGCACGCCGACGCTCCGACCGACGCCGCCAGCTTCGTCCGGCTGCTCGTCGAGGCCTCGAGAGCCGACGCTCCGGTCGACGTGATCGTCACGATGCGATCCGACTTCCTCGGGGACTGCTCGCAGTTCCGTGAGCTTCCCGAGACGATCAACGACGGTCTCTACCTGGTTCCGAGGCTGACCCGCTCCCAGCTGCACGAGGCCATCACCGGGCCGGTGGCGGTCGGTGGCGCGGCCATGACACCCCGGCTGGTGCAACGCCTCCTCAACGACGCCGGCTCCGATCCCGACACGCTCCCGGTGCTCCAGCACGCCATGATGCGGACCTGGGACATCTGGGCCGACGGCGAGGCGACGACACGCGCCATCGACCTGGAGCACTACGAGGCCAGCGGCGGGTTGAGCGACGCTCTGGCTCGTCACGCCGACGAGGCCTTCCACGGGCTGGACGACGGCCGGACCCGCCACGTCGCCGAGGTGGCCTTCAAGCGCTTGACCGAGCTGGGCCCCGACGGGCGCGAGGTTCGGCGCCCGTCGCCCCTCGCCGAGATCGCAGCCGTCGCCGAGGCCACGCCCGACGAGGTCGGCGAGATCCTCTCCGAGTTCGTCGGGCACGGGCGGTCGTTCGTCCACGTCTCGGCCGACGGCGTGGTCGACATCTCCCACGAGAGCCTCATCCGCCAGTGGCCCCGGCTGCGGGAGTGGGTACGCCAGGAGGCGTCATCTCGCGACCTCTACCGTCGGCTGGCCGGCACCGCGTCCCGGTGGGAGCGCGGTGAGGCGGCCCTGCTGCGAGATCCCGACCTGCAGTTGGCCGTCGCCTGGTGGGACGCGAACCGGCCGAACCAGGCGTGGGCCGAGCGCTACGACCCGGCGTTCGAGCGAGCGTCTGCGTACCTCGACAGCAGCCGGAGCGCGGCCCGGCGACGGCGGCGGCTGGCGATGACGGGCGTTGCCCTGCTCGCGGTCCTGACCGTGGTCTCGGCCGTCTCGGCCATCGTGGCAGTGCGCCAGCGGAACCGGGCCGAGACCGCGACCGCGACGGCGGAACGCCAGGAACGGATCGCCGTCGCGGGGAAGCTGGCCGCGCTGTCGATCAGCCAGGGCCGCGAATCCCGGGTGCCCAGCATCCTGACCGCGCTGGAAGCGCTCCGGGCCACCGAAGCCGACGGTCTGCGGGTGCCGGGCGCCGAGGAGGCCCTGAGGATCGCGCTCCAGGACCCGCTCGGCACACGCCTGCCGGGCCAGCCCGAGCAGATCGGGCACGACGGCCCGGTCAGCGCGGTGGCGTTCAGCCCTGACGGCTCGGTGCTGGCGACCGGCAGCGACGACTGGACCGTCCTGTTGTGGAGCGTGGACGACCCCGGCGCAGCCCCGGCGGCGCTGGTCGGCCACGAGAGCGGGGTCACGGCGCTGGCGTTCAGCTCGGACGGGAGCCGTTTGGCGACGGGGAGCTTCGACGGCACGGCCCGGCTGTGGGATCCGAGCACGCTCGACGGCGAGGAGCTGGTCGGCCACGACGGGGCCGTCACCGCAGTGGCCTTCAGCCCGGACGGACGCTGGCTGGCCACCGCCGGCGTGGACACCACCGCGAGGCTCTGGGACCTCGCCGACCCTGCATTGGCGTCCACGAGCCTCGAAGGTCACGACGGCTTCGTGCTGGCGCTGGCCTTCGACCCCGACGGGACGCGGTTGGTGACCGGGAGCGGGGACGAGACGGCCCAGGTGTGGAGCCTCGACGACGTCGACGCCGGGCCGCTCACCCTTCGGGGCCACGACGACGACGTGGTCGCAGTCGCCGTGAGCCCCGACGGGCGGTTCGCGGCGACGGCGAGCGACGACGGGACCGCCAAGGTCTGGGATCTCGACGACCCGTCGGCGCCGACCGCGACCTTGGACCACCGCGGGGCCGTCGTCGCAGTGGCGTTCAGCCCGGACGGCCGTCGGCTCGCCACCGGCAGCAGGGATCGCAGCGCCCGGTTGTGGGACCTGCAGGACCCGGAGGGCCCGGCCGCCAACCCGCTGCTGCTGCGTCACCTCGACGTGGTGACCGCCGTTGCGTTCGACGAGTCGGGCGATCGGCTGGCCACGGCGAGCCTCGACAACACCGCACGGCTGTTCCGGCTCGACGACCCGCGCGCCGATCCCGTGGTGCTGGCCGGGCACGAGGGGCAGGTCAACGCGCTCGCCTTCGATCCGGACGGGCGCTGGCTGGCGTCGGGCAGCGGCGACGGCGCGGCCCGGCTCTGGGACCTGGACGACCTCTCGACCCGACCGGCGGTGCTCCGCCACACGGTGGTCGGGGAGGGCTACAGCCGGGCCGACGTCGCCACGGTCGCCTTCAGCCCCACGGGGGACACCCTCGCCACCGGGACCAGCGACAAGACGGCATGGCTGTGGCCCCTCGACGCACCCGGGTCTGGTCCTGTCCTCCTCGAGCACGAGGCGGTCGAGGGCTTCGGCCAGGCGGGGGTGACGGCGCTGGCCTACAGCCCGGACGGCCGGCAGCTGGCCACCGGCAGCGGTGACCGCACGATACGGCTGTGGGATCTCGATTCACCAGGCACCCGACCGACCGCACTCGAAGCGGACGATCTGGTGACGGCCGTCGCCTTCAGCCCGGACGGACGCCACCTCGCCGGTGCGACCCAGGGCGAGGCGGTGTCGCTGTGGGACCTGGACACGCTGGCTGCGGCACCCACGCGTCTGGCCGGTCACACCGACCAGGTCACCAGCCTCGCATTCAGTCCCGACGGCCGGTGGCTCGCCACCGGCAGCCGGGATGCGACCGTCGTGCTCTGGGCGGTCGACGAGCCCGACGCCGAGCCGGTCGCCGAACATCTCCTGACCCACGACGACTTCGTCACCACGCTCGCGTTCAGGCCCGACGGCGGCGCGCTGGCGACCGGCAGCCGCGACCGGACGGTGCGGCTCTGGGCGCTCGATGCCGGGACGCCGGCCGTCGAGCACGAGCTCGGCCACGACGCCCCGCTGACCGGCCTGGCCTACAGCCCCGATGGGGCGTTGCTGGTGGCGACCGACACCGACTCGGTGCTCCTGTGGGACCTGGTGACCCCGGATCCGACGGACCCGATCGCCAACCCGGTCGTCCTGCGAGGGCACGCCGGCCCGGTGACGGGGACCGCGTTCAGCCCCGACGGCCGGCACTTCGCCACGGTGGGTGGGGACGAGACAGCCCGCGTCTGGCCGGTGCTCGCCGGCCTGGTCGACCTCGGCTGTCGCAGCGCCGGGCGCAACCTGACCCAGGACGAGTGGCAGGCGTTCCTTCCGGGCGAGCCCTACCGCACGACCTGCGAGCAGTGGCCGGCCGGCCCCTAGCGGCCCTGGACCGCGCCGCTACCGGTCGACGCGATCGAACCGCTTGACGCTGTCGCCCCGGCGCGACGGGATCCAGACGGTGCCGCGGGCGACGGCCAGGCGGCCCACGTTGTCCTCCAGTGCGAGGTCCTCGGTGGCGGGGTCTCCTTGGAACGTGGCGATGTCCTCGTGGGCCAGGGTCTCGGGATCGAGCCGGACCAGTGCGGGCCGGGTCCGCACGAAGACCGACTCCCCGTCGGTGGTGATGCCGGTCGGGTCCGGTCCGAGCACGATCGAGGTCACGTCGTTCGTGTCCGTATCGATGCGGGCCACCTCTCCCGAGGTGACAGCCACCCAGATCGCTCCGAAGCCCCGCGCGATGTCGCGCTGGCCTGCACCCACGTCGACGGCGACGGTCGCCATGGTGTCCGGGTCCAGCCGGGTGACCGTGTTCGAGCCGAGGTCTGAGGTCCACACGCCGGATTCGGCGACGACGACGTCGACCAGCTCGGTGCCGATCGCGACGGTGTCGACCACCTCCCCGCGCTCGGGGTCGATCCGCGTCAGGGTCCCGTCGCGACTCGTGACCCACAGCGACCCGGCACCGGCTGCGATGGACGTGGGTGTGCCGGACACGGGGATCCGCTCGGTGACGACGAGCTGCTCGGTATCGATCCGGACGATCTCTGCGGCGCCGGCGAGGACCACCCAGACGTCGGAACCGGTCACCAGCATGTTGATGGGCCTCGGGTCCGAGCCACCGCCGACGTCGACCTCGGCTATCACGGCGCTGCTGTCGGCGTCGATCACCGTGACCGTCGTCCCCTGGAAGTTCGTCACCCACACCCTGCCTCCGCCAGTCGCGATCCCCGCGGGCGCGGCCACCTCGACGGCCGTGCCGAGCCGGTATGCGGCGAGGTCGTCTCCCTGGCACTCTCCGTACTCGGCCACCAGCGCCGTCAGCGCCCGCGGTTGGTCGTCGCGGCGAGCCGCGGCGAGCCACTCGTCGTAGGCCTCGTCGAGCACGCAGATCAGGGGGCCGGGTGGCTCGCCACTGGCGGCGAACGAGCTGGTCTCGGGGCCCACGACGGTCGGGGCACTCCCCTCGAGTGCCCACTCGACCTCGCCCTTCTCGACGATCAGGCAGATGCCGCCGGTCGGCGCCTGGCACACCGTGAAGACCGTGCCGGCTCGGAGGGTCGTGAGCTCGGCCTCGTTGAACGTCTGCATGGTCAGCCGTCGGCTCGACGCCTCGTCGAGCTCGACGCGCAGGTGTCCACTGGTCAGGAACGCCTCGACCATGTCGGGCTCGGACCGCGTGATGGTCATGACGGTGTCGCCCCTGAGCGTCTCGAACACCAGGTCCTCCTGCATCTGGAGGGTCCCCTGCGCCACGATCTGTTCGTCGAGTGCCAGCTCGACCTGCTCGCCGGCGGCCATCTGCTGGCCGTCGATCACGCTCGCTTCCCGGGCCGTGAACACCGGCACCGTCGACTCCTGGGCGACCTCGAGATCACCCCCGGCGCCACATGCGGCGACGAGCACGGCGACGGTCGTCGCCCACCCGGCGATGGCGCGACCAGAACCGCCCGGTGGTGCCTGCATCCGATCATTCTCGCAGCTTCGAGCGGCGGCGTCGTCGCACCTGGGCGCCGACGACGTCAGACGTCGATCAGGGCTCCGCCGGCCGCCGAGCTGGCCACGGCGGCGTCGACGAGGGTCTGGATCCTCGCTCCCTCGGCCAGGTCCGGTTGGACCGGTCGGCCCGCGACCGCCGCCGAGACCCAGGCTCGGGCCATCGACTCGGTGGTGCGGAACACGTCCCGGTACGTGTCGTGCACGGACTCGCGGCGCACCCCGGCCCAGATGTCGTCGGGGATCGGCAGCACGTCCACGGGACCCGTGACACCGGCCTTCACCCCCCTGACCTCCTGCCGCGTGGACCAGTCGACGGTGCTCTCGAGCGTGCCGTCCTCGCCGTGGGCGACGAGGTGGTGCATCTGCCCCAGCTCGGTGCCCTCCCAGCACACCGCGCTGACGTGGAGCACGCCGTAAGCGCCGCTCGTGAAGCGGACCGTCATGGCTGCGCTGTCCTCGGTGGCTTCGTAGGGCGCTCCGTCGGGTCGGGCGCCCGGGGGTGTCAGCCGCGCGGCCAGCGCGCCGATCGCCTCGATCTCGCCGAAGAGCCACCTGGCCAGATGCAGCCAATGGCTGCCGAGGTCGCCGATGACGCCGGAACCGGCCAGCTCACGGTCGTGGCGCCAGGTGTACCGGCCGTCGCGGGCGTACCCCGACGTGTACCGCATGTTCACGTGGAAGTGACGGCCGAGGTAACCGTCGTCGACGAGGCGCTTCAACCAGCGGTTCGTCGGCATGTAGTGGTAGGTGAACGGCACCATGGTCGTGACGCCGACCTCGTCGGCACGGGCCGCCATCTCGTCGGCCTGGGCGGCGTCGAGACCGATCGGCTTCTCGCACAGGACGTGGAGGTGGTGGTCCAGCGCATCCATGGTGACCGGGTGGTGGCTGTCGTTGGCCGAGGCGACGATCACCGCGTCGACCTGGCCCGACCGGATCATCTCGTGGGGGTCGGTGAACACGTGCTCGACGTCCCACCGTGACGCCAGGTCGCGGGCCGGGCCGGCTCGCCGGCCGCACAGCGCGACGACCCGCGCGTCGCGATGGCTGGCCAGCGCCGGCAGGAACATCGAGTCGGTCCACCAGCTCGTCCCCACGATGCCGACCCGGAGCCGGGAGTCGGTCATGGCCCCGACGGGTCAGCCATCGACGTGTCGCCCGTACTGCACGGTGGGCTCGGCCTCGTCGAGCACCTGAGGATAGGGGTACACCAGCGACATCAGCTGTCTGAGCATGGGCGTGGCCCGGTCGACCACCTCCTGGCGCACGCCTCGCTTCTGGTCCTCGAGCGGCGTCACGAACTTGGGGAGGTACTCGATCAGCACCCCGCTGCGATCGGCGTCGGTGCGGTTTGGCATGGCGCAGTGCCAGCACATGCCGTTGAAGACGACGCAGTCGCCGGCCCGGCCGACCTGACGCTCGCACTCGGCGTAGAAGCGGTCCTCGTCGTCTGGGTACACGAGCGTGCGCTGCGAGCCGGGCAGGTAGGCGGTGGCGCCGTTCTCGGGGGTGAAGTCGTCGAGCATGATCGTGGCCTGGCAGTTGAGCGGGAAGCTGCTGTTGATGTTGGCCGGGAAGGTCTCGCGCTTGTAGAGGTCCCAGTACGGATAGTCGACGTGGGGCTCCTGGCCGGGGCCGCCGGGGAGCAGGCGGTTGGCGGCGACCGAGCCCATGATGAACTCGCTGCCGAGGAAGGCGCCCACGATGGTCATCACCGCAGGGTGCTGGACCATGCGCTCGAACACCTCGCCCTTGTCGAGCAGGTTCCAGACCCGCCGCTGGCGGTCGACCTGGTCCTCGTGGGCGCCGTGGAAGTGGGTGACCTTGTCCCCTTCGGTCGTGGAGTACTCCATGATCAGCGCCCGGGCCTCGGCGATGTCGTCGGGCCCGAAGGCCTGGGGCACGACCACCGCGCCCGAGCCCGACAGCAGCTCCTCGACGATCTCCGGCAGCTCGACCTCGAGCCGGTCGACGTCGACGGTTCTCATGCCGGCCATCTTCGCATCCGGATCGTGTCGATGACACGAGCGGCGGCCGGGCGCTACGGTCGGGGGGTCTGGGCACGAAGGATCCCGAGGCGGCGCCCCCCATGATCGTTGCTCCTCTACCCGCCAACGAGACCGAGCGGCTGGCCGAGCTGCGCCGCTTGCAGATCCTCGACACGCTGCCCGAGCAGGCCTACGACGACATCACCTTGCTGGCCTCGCAGCTGTCGGGCACGCCGATCGCACTCGTCAGCCTGATCGACGAGACCCGGCAGTGGTTCAAGTCCCGGGTCGGGCTGGGAGCCACCGAGACCGATCGAGACCTCGCCTTCTGTGCCCACGCCATCCTCGAGCCCGACACCACGTTCGTGGTCCCCGACGCCACCGCCGACGAGCGGTTCGCCGACAACCCGCTGGTGACCGAGGATCCATCGATCCGGTTCTACGCCGGCGTCCCGCTGGTGACCGAAGCCGGGAACGCGCTGGGAACCCTGTGCGTGATCGACCAGGTGCCCCGCGATCTCTCGAGTCCCCAGCAGCGAGCCCTGGAGGCGCTGTCACGCCAGGTGATGGCTCAGCTCGATCTCCGGCGCCTCATCCTCGAGCTCGAGTCGGCGCTGGCCGAGCGCGACTCGTACCAGGTGCAGCTCGAGGAGTACCAGCGGCGCCTGGAGGACAGCCTGGCGTCGGTGACCGAGCAGAGCATGACCGACCCGCTCACCGGGCTCAGGAACCGCCGGGCGCTCGTCGACCGCCTCGACGAGGAGCTGGTCCGCGCCCGACGCTACGGCGTTCCCTTGTCGGTCGTGATGATCGACGTGGACGGGTTCAAGGCCTACAACGACAGCTACGGTCACCGGGCCGGCGACGTCGCCCTCGCCGAGATCGCCCGCCTGGTTCGCGATCACTGCCGGGCCTCGGACGTCGCGGCCAGGTACGGCGGCGAGGAGTTCGCCGTGGTTCTGCCCAACACCGACGCCGAGGGCGGTTTCGTGCTGGCGCAACGGTTCAGGCAGGCGGTCGAGAGCGCGACGTGGGACGGCCATCCGCTGACGATCAGCGCGGGCGTGGCAACCAGCACGCCGGAGGTGTCGAGGCAGGACCTGATCGAGGCGGCCGACCGGGCGATGTACCGGGCCAAGGCCGAGGGCCGCAACCGCGTCGTCGAGGCCACCGCCGCCGACTGAGGCCGGCGCCGCCGTCACGGCGGTGGCGGAGCGCTGGTGTGGCGGGTCACGAGGGTCGGGCTGAGCAGCCGATGGACGGCGCCGGTGCGCCCGTCCTCCAGTCGTTCGAGCAGCGAGTCGACTGCCAGCCGGCCCATCTCGGTCGACGGCTGGTTGATCGTCGTCAGCGAGATGTGGTGCAGGGCCGACAGCGGGGTGTCGTCGTAGCCGACCACCGAGACCACGCCGGGCACGTCCAGCCCGGCGTCGTCCAGCCGATCGAGGGCGCCGACCGCGCTGAGGTCGTTCCCGCAGAAGATCGCGGTCGGGGGCGTCGACGATCCGAGCAGCTGGCTGACCCCGACGACCCCTGCGGCCTCGGTGAAGGCGCCCCGCACGACCTGGACGTGGGCGCCGAGCCCGTGGTCGTGCATCGTCCGCTCGTAGCCACCGCGACGGGCCGCAGCACCGGCGCCGGGGCCGCCGTCGACGTGGGCGATGCGGCGGTGGCCCAGGTCCACCAGATGATCGACGGCGAGCCGAGATCCCAGAGCGTCGTCGTTGCAGATCGTGTCGATCGTGCGACTGCGGAGGCGACGCCCCACCACCGTGACCGGCGCGACCCGGTCGGCGGCGACCAGGCTGGCGGTCGGCAGCAGAGGGCCGACCGCGATGACGCCGTCGACGTGGAGCTCGAGCAGCGACTCGAGCGAGCGCTGCTCGTCGACGGGACCGGGGCCGGTGTTGACGAGGAGCCGGTAGCCCCGGGCGTCGGCTGCGGCCTTGATGCCGTCGAAGGCCTGGGCGAAGAACGGGTTGTGCAGGTCGTTGAGCAGCACCCCGAGCGTCATGGTGCGGGTGCTGGCGAGGTTCCGCGCCAGGACGTTGGGCCGGTAGCCCAGTTCGGCGGCGGCGTCGAGCACCAGTCGGCGGCGGTGGGCGCTGACGTTGGGCGCCTGGCGCATCACGAGCGACACGAGGGCGCGTGAGACGCCGGCTCGGGCGGCAACGTCCTCCATCGTCGGTCGACCCACAGCTCCCTCGCACCCAAGCCCCGCCGCTTGACAACCGGTGCCCGAACCATAACGATTGGAGCGCTCTACATCAATAGAGCGCTCCAAGGGCCGGACGGCCGAACAGGGACATCCGGGGGAGGATCGGGGCCAGCCCAGCCGCAGAAGCGGCCGGCACTGCAGACACATGAGCATCATCGAGCGAACGGCCGGCGCGCCGATCAGCTGGGGGATCTGCGAGACGCCCGGATGGGGACTCCAGCTCCCGGCCGACCGCGTACTGGGCGAGATGCACGAGCTGGGTCTGACCGCCACCGAGCTCGGCGCCGCCGGGTACCTCCCCACCGACGTGGACGAGCTGCGAGAGCTGCTCGAGCGCCACAGCCTGTCGCTGGTGGCGGGGTTCGTCGGCATGGTTCTGCACGACCCGGCCCGGGCCGACGAGGCGCGTGCCACCGCTCGGGCCTCGGCCACGCTGCTGGCTGGTGCCGGCGCCACCCACTTCGTGACCGCCGCGATCAGCGCGGTCGACGACTGGGAGCATCTCGATCTCGACGACGAACAGTGGCGCCACCTCTTGGCCATGGTCGGCGAGCTGGAGGAGCTGACCGCCGAGCACGGCCTGACCCAGGTGGTCCACCCCCACTACGACACCGTCATCGAGACCGCAGACGAGGTCGATCGCGTCGTCGCCGGCACCGACGCCAGGATCTGCCTCGACACCGGCCACATGAGCCTCGGCGGCACCGATCCATTGCAGTTTGCGATCGATCACGCGTCGCGGGTGGGCCTGGTCCACCTCAAGGACGTACGCTCTGGCGTCGCCGATCGGCTCGCATCGGGCGAGGTCGATTTGGTCGGCGCAGTCCAGGCCGGGCTCTTCGCCCCGCTCGGAGAAGGGGACGTACCCATCCAGGACACCGTGATCGCTCTTGAGCAGGCCGGCTACGACGGCTGGTACGTGCTCGAACAAGACGCCGCGCTGACCGCGGGCGAACCGCCCGTTGGCAGCGGCCCCATTCGTGACGTAGAAATCAGCGTTGCGTTCCTCCGGTCTCTGGCCGGAACCGTTACAC
>JBFJYB010000014.1:0-15338 GCA_041622835.1 Acidimicrobiales bacterium
CTCGGCGACGACGGCGAGATCAGCGCCGACGCCACCTGGGTGGCCGGCCTCGACCTCAGCTTGGCGTTCTCGGTCGGCCCCTTCGCCGCGCTGATGACCCTCGTCGTGTCCGGCATCGGGGTTGCGGTGTTCGTCTACTCCACCGGCTACTTCTCCCCCGACGCACCGGGCCTCGGCCGCTTCGCGACCACCCTCCTCGCCTTCTCCGCGGCGATGCTCGGCCTGGTCTGGGCCGACCACGTGTGGACCCTCTTCGTCTTCTGGGAGCTCACGTCGGTCACCTCGTTCCTGCTGATCGGCCACACGAGCACCGATCCTGCGACCCTCGGCGCGGCGCGGCGGGCCCTGCTCGTGACCGCGGCCGGAGGCCTCGTGCTGCTCGCCGGGTTCGTGGTCCTCGCCGACGCCGCCGGCACGGCGCGGATCAGCGAGATGCCGAGCGCGACCGGCACCGGCGCGACCGTCGCCGCCGTGCTCGTGATGGTGGCGGCCGCGACCAAGTCGGCTCAGCTGCCGTTCCACGTGTGGCTGCCGGGCGCCATGCTGGCACCGACGCCGGTCAGCGCATACCTGCACTCGGCCACCATGGTGAAGGCCGGTGTCGTGCTGGTGGCTCTGGCGGGCCCGGTGCTCGGCGACACCTCGGCGTGGAAGCCGCTCGGGTTGGCCCTGGGGCTCGGATCCACGGTGTGGGGCGCGATCGGGGCGCTCCGGCACGACGACGCCAAGGCGATCCTCGCCTGGGGCACCATCTCCCAGCTCGGGCTCATGATCGCCCTCCTGTCGGTGGGCACCGGCAAGGCCACGTTCGCCGCGGTCGCCATCCTCGCCGCGCACGCCATCTTCAAGGCCGCCCTGTTCATGGTGGTCGGTGAGATCGACGCTCGCACCGGCACCCGCGACATCACGGAGCTGTCGGGGCTGTGGCGGACGATGCCGGCCGCCGGAGCGGTCGCCGTGGTGTCGGGAGCGTCGATGGCGGGCGTGCCCCCGATGCTCGGGTTCGCCGCAAAGGAGGCGGCGGTCGAGGCGGTTCTGGGGCTGACCGGTGCCGAAGCCTGGATCGTCGGCGGCCTGGTCGTCGGGGGATCGGCGCTCACCGTCGCCTACACCGTCCGCCTGATCGTCGGCCTGTTCGGGTCGGCCGGCGAGTCGACCGCAGTGGCGGCCCCCCGAGCGGCGATGTCGGCCCCGATCCTGGTGCTGGGCGTGGGCAGCATCGCCGGCTTCGTCGGGCTCGGCGCAGTCACCGACACCGTGCGCCCGGCCGCGGTGCAGATCGATCCCGGTGCCGAGGTCTACGAGCTCCTGCGTTGGCCCGGGCTGACCGATGCGTTCCTGGTCTCGCTGCTGATCGTGGTGTTCGGTGCCGGGCTCGGTGCGATGGCCTGGCGGCGACAGCTGCCCCGGCCGACGTTCAGCGGAGAGGCCGGAGCGGATCGCCTCGTCGACGGGGTGCTGGGTGGCGCGCGGCTGGTGACCAGGAGGGTTCAGCACGGCTCGCTCCCGATCTACCTGGCCACGATGGCGGCGGTGGCCGCCGTCGCCGCAACACCGTTCGTGCTGTCGATCGACCCCGACGCGCTGTACCGCTGGGACAGCGGCGGGCAGGCGGTCCTCGCCGTGCTGGCGGTGGCGGCCGCGGCCGGCGCAGCGGCGGTCGACTCCCGCCTCGGGGCGGCGCTGGGCCTGGGCGTGGTCGGCCTCACCGTCGCCGGCTTGTTCGTGACCCACGGTGCCCCCGACCTCGCCCTGACGCAGCTCCTGGTCGAGACGGTGGTCGTGGTCGGGTTCGTCGTCGCGCTGGGCCATCTCACTCGGCGCTTCCCCGGCCTCGGGGACGTCTGGCGGGCGCTCCGCATCGGCGTCGCCACGCTGGTCGGAGTGGCCATGGCGGCCGGCCTGGCGGCGACGGCCTCGAACCCGAGCGGCTCGCCACCCCGGCGGGCCCTCGCCGACCAGGCCGTCGACGAAGGCGGCGGCAACAACGTGGTCAACGTGATCCTCACCGACGTCCGTGCCCTCGACACCCTGGGCGAGGTGGTCGTGCTCGCGGTGGTCGCAGTCGGCATCTTGTCCCTCGCCGCCCGACCCCGTCCGACGGCGCCGGTCGCGCCGCCGGGTGACCCGGTGGCCGCCGGCAGCGGGCCGCCATGATCACCACCCGCTCGCCCGTGGCCCGCCTCGGCGTGCAGGTGGCCACCCCGCTGGCCCTCGTCGCCGCCGCCTACCTGTTCTTCGCCGGCCACAACCGGCCCGGGGGCGGGTTCGCCGCCGGGCTCGTGGTCGGCGCCGTCGTCGCGCTCCGCAACATCACCGGCCTCCAGCGCCCGGCCGACCCGCTGGTGCTGCTGACCGCCGGCGGCCTGCTCGCCGGAGCAGTGGCGCTCGCGCCGTTGCTGGGCGGTGGGGTCCTGCTCGACCAGATCGTGGTCGAGACCACGCTCCCCGTTCTCGGCAAGGTCAAGTCGGGCACGGCGCTGGTGTTCGACGCCGGCGTGTTCCTCATCGTGGTGGGCCTGGTCGTCGCGGTGCTCGACGGGCTCGGCACCCGAGAGCTCGGAGGCGACGAGTGAGCCTCGCGCTGCTGTTCGCCGTCGGCGGGCTCGCCGGCATCGGCACCTACCTGGTGACGGCCAGGTCGATGAGCCGGATCGTGCTCGGCTTCTCGATGCTGGGCCACGCCGCGGTCGTGGCGCTGCTCGCCGCCGGCGGCCCCGCCGGCGAGGCGCCGCTCGCCGATCGCTCTGCCGCCGAGTCCGCCTCCAACCCGCTGCCGCAGGCCCTGTCGCTCACCGCCATCGTGATCTCGTTCGGTCTCACGCTGTTCCTGCTCGCCCTGGCCCGACGGCAACAGCAGCTGTCGGGCGACGACCTGGTCGAGGACGACCTCGAAGACGTCAGGATCGGCGGCCCCCCGCGACCTCGACGCGGCGCGGCCCGCCGGGAGGCGGCATGAGCTCGCTGGTGGCGGTGATCGTGGTCGGGCCGCTGGTGATGGCCCTTGCCGGGCTCCTGCTCCAGAGGCACGCCGCCGTACGCGACACGATCACGGTCGGATCGCTGGCCGCAGTCACCGGGCTCTCGGGCTGGCTGCTCGCCGCCGTCGAGCGCGACGGCACGGTCGTCGTCCACGTCGGCGGCTGGGATCCCGGCCTCGGCATCGTGCTGGTCGCCGACCTCTTCGCCTCGCTGGTGCTGGTCGTCTCGCTGGCCAGCATCCTGATCGTCGAGCTGTTCGCCATCGGCCAGCGGGGCACGTCGTGGGGCGCCGAGCCGCGGGTCGCCGGTCCCATCCTCCTGGCCCTCACCGCCGGCGTGGCCCTGGCCATCCTCACCGGCGACCTGTTCACCCTCTTCGTCGCCTTCGAGCTGATCCTCGTCTCGAGCTACGTGCTGCTCACCCACCAGGGGCAGCGGGGCCAGATCCGCTCCGGCATGACCTACGTCGCCATGAACCTGTTCGCCTCGACGCTGTTCCTGGTCGGGGTGGCCTTCGTCTACGCCGCGACCGGGACTGTGAACCTGGCGCTGCTCGCCGAGCGCATCCCCGACCTCGACGGCTCCACCCGGATCGGCATCGGTTTGTGGTTCTTCGTCGTGTTCGGCACCAAGGCGGCGGTGTTCCCGCTGTTCTCGTGGCTGCCCGACAGCTACCCGACCGCCCCGACCACCATCACCGCGGTGTTCGCCGGCCTGCTGACCAAGATCGGGGTCTACGCCCTGATCCGGTTCACGACCCTCACCGCGATGGACGACCTCGGACCCGTCATCCTCGTGATCGCCGGGGCCAGCATGCTCGTCGGGGTCGCCGGGGCCCTCGCCCAGGACGACGTCAAGCGCATCCTCTCGTTCCACATCGTGAGCCAGATCGGGTACATGCTCATGGGCCTCGGCCTGTTCACGGTGGCGGGCGTCGCCGGTGCCGTCTTCTTCCTCATCCACCAGATCCCGCTCAAGACCGTGCTGTTCCTGGTCGGCGGGCTGGTCGAGGAGGAGTCCGGCACCTCGGCGCTCGACCGGGTCGGCGGCCTGGCCCGCCGCCGACCGCTGCTGGCCGCCCTGTTCGCCCTGCCGGCGCTCAGCCTCGCCGGCATCCCGCCGCTGTCGGGGTTCGTGGCCAAGCTGTCGCTGGTCCAGGCGGGGATCGCCGAGCTGTCCACGCCGATCGTGGTGGTCTCCCTGGTCGGGAGCGCGCTGACCCTGCTGTCGATGGCGAAGATCTGGCTCGGTGTCTTCTGGGGCCGGATGCCCGACGACGGGGCCACACCCCGCCCGGCCCGGCCCCGCAGCCGCAGGCTGATGACCGGCGCCACCGCAGCCGGCGTGGCGGTCACGGTCGCGGTCGCGGTGCTGGCCGGCCCGCTGTGGCACATGAGCGAGCGGGCGTCCACCGCGCTGGTCGACCCGGCCGGCTACGTCGACGGGGTGGTTCCGTGATGCTGCGGCCCACGCTCCGCCGGGTCGTGCTCATCGCCTCGCTGACGGCGGCGTGGTGCGCGCTGTGGGGCGAGGTCTCGCTGGCCAACCTGGCTTCGGGGTTCGCCGTCGCAGTGGCGATCCTGGCTCTGCGGGTCGGCCCGCCGGCCACGGGACGCGTCCGCCTGGTCCCGCTGGCCCGGTTCTCGGCTCGGGTCGCGGTCGACCTGTTGGTCTCGACGGCCAGCGTGGCCAGGGAGATCCTGACGCCGACCGACCACACCGACGAGTCCGTCATCGCCGTGCGCGTCCCGACCGACACCCGTACCCATCTGCTGATGCTCGTGCTGGCCGTCACGGTCACGCCGGGAACGGCGGTCGTCGACACCGACCCCGACACGGGCACGCTGTATCTCCACCTGCTGCACCACGACCGGCGCGACGCGACCGAGGCCCACGTGCGGAGGCTGGCCGAGCTCGCCTGCCAGGCCCTGCCAGAGCGCGCCCACCCGACGGCCGCTCCCGGAGCGACGCGATGATCGCCGAGCTGGTCGTGGGAGGGTTCGTCGTCGCCGGGATCTGCGCCGGACTCCGCCTGCTCCGGGGTCCGAGCCTGGCCGATCGCATCGTGGCACTCGACGTGGCGCTGATGTCGCTCATGAGCGCCATCGCCGTCGACGCGGCCGACTCGGGCTCGACCACCAACCTCGACCTGCTGGTCGTCATCGCCATCGTCGGCTTCACTGCCACCGTCGCCGCCAGCCGCTTCATCGAGCACCAGGACCGCGATCGATGAACCCCGTCGCCACCGGTCTGCTCCTGCTCGGCGGCGCCATCGCGGTGCTCGCCGGCATCGGGCTGGTGCGCTTCCGCACCGCCTACGCCCGGTTCCACGCCGCCGGGAAGGCCAGCCCGGTGGCCTTCTTGCTGGTGGCGGCCGGCGCCGGCATCGAGACCGGCTGGGGCGGCGCGGCCCGGCTCGCCGTCGCCGCCGCCGCTCTCGTCCTGACCCTGCCGGTCGGCGTCCACCTCCTGTTCCGCGCCGTGCACCGCACCGAGAGCAACGCCCACCTGCACGTCGACGAGCTCGAGACGGCCGAACGCACCGGCCGCAACCAGCCACCGTCGCCGACCGACCGCCCGATCCGCTAGAACGGGCCGATGCCGGGCGACGCCCACGACACGATCGCCGAGTTCTGGCGGGTACAGGACCAGGGCGACTACTCGAGGACCGCCGAGCTGTTCGCCGAGGACGCCGTGCTGGTCGACCCGATCTTCGGCACGTTCCGGGGACGTGACGCCATCCTCGAGTTCATGACCCGGATGAACGCCGAGATGGCCGCCCGCGGTGCCAGCTTCCGTCTGGTCGAGCTGGCTGGCGACGACGAGACCGCGTGGGCGCAGTGGACGGCGACGACCGACGACGGCGAGCGACACGGCGTCGGCGTGTACCGGGTCCGCGACAGCAAGATCACCTACTACCGCGACTACATGAACCCCGGCTGAACCGGCCGGCCGAGCGCGCGGTGCGCGCCGGCTCTGCCGATCACCGAGGTCGGTGCTCGGTGCCCATCCCGGCGGTGATGAACAGCACGGTCGCGCGGTCGTCGACGTCGGCGGTGTGCCAGGTGCCGGGGTCGTTGACCGCGTACTCGCCGGCGTCGAGCGTCACCGACGCCTCCTCGCCGTCGGCGGACTCCTGGAGCAGGGTGATGCGCCCGGCCACGCACAGGACGACCTCGGAGCCCACGGGGTGCATCTCCCAGACGTCCCACGACTCGCTGAAGGTGTACATGGTGACGAGGCGGGCCTCGGCGCCGTCGGACGAGTGACGGCTGCCATAGCCCTGGTACCAGCTCATCTCGCCGGTGAACTCCGGCTCGATCTCGGCGGTTGCCCCCAGCCCGAGGTGGATCGGGTGGGTGCTGATCTGCGTGGGTGCGGGGCTCATGGACCCGAGTATCGCGGGTAGGTTCCGTCCGTGCCGGTTCGCAGCCGGCGCGGGAGGGGCGCCATGTCCGACGTTCGCTGGATCGAAGATCACCCCTACGACGAGAGGACGCCGTTCTGGACCCGGGCCAACGCCGGCGAGGTGCTCCCGTGGCCGGCCAGCCCGGCGGGGTGGGACCTGGTGTTCGGCAACGGCGGCTCGGTGGCGGGATGGCGAGACTGCGCCGTGCAGCGCCTGGGCGTCGAGGACCACGAGCTGCACCCCGACCCCGAACGGTGCGACTTCGTGGGCGTGATCGGCGGCTACCTGTACCTGGGCGCCACCTGGATCCGGGTGTGGGCCGAGCGCACGCCGAACATGTCGGCCGCCGACATCGACGCCGCCTACTTCGGCGACCACCCCGACGTGCCGCCGTACGTCGCCGAACCGTGGCACGCCAACGCCCACACGACCGAGGTGATGACCGCCTGGTTGGGCTGGGCCATGGGGTCGATGGACCAGTCCGAGCTCGACGAGCAGCGCGCGCTGTCGCAGCGGGTCCGCGCCGAGCGGCCCGACCTGACCGCGCTGGCCGACGCCGAGCTGGTGGCTCGCGCCGTCGAGCTGCGTCCGGTCTGTCGGGACCTGTTCAACATGCACATCAACCAGAGCGCAGCCGCGTCGATCGGACCGGGCACCATCGGCGCGGTGTGCGCCGCGGTCGGCCGGCCCGAGGCAACCATGCGGATCCTCGCCGGCCTGGGCGGGGTCGACAGCGCCGCGCCGTCGTTCGCCCTGTGGGAGCTGTCCCGGTCGGTGCGAGAGGACCCGTCGCTCGCCGCCGCGTTCGATGCCGGGGTCGACGGCCTGCTCGAACGGCTCCGATCGGCCGGGTCGGCGACCGGCTTCGTCGCCGACGTGGACGCCTTCCTCGCCGAGTTCGGGTCGCGCGGGCCGAACGAGTGGGACATCGCATCGCCGACGTGGGAGACGACTCCCGAGCTGATGCTGGCCATGGTCGACCGGATGCGGCTCCAGGACGACGCAGACTCGCCGGTCGCCCGCCACCGGGCGCTCGAGGCCGAGCGCGAATCGCTGACCGCCGAGATCGCCTCTCTCGTCGCCGACGACGCCGAGACCCACGACCAGTTCGCGGCGGCGGTGGCCAGCGCCGGCACGTTCGTGCCAGGGCGCGAGCGGTCGAAGACCAACATCATCCGGGTCGTCCAGGAGTCTCGGATGGCGATCTGGGAGCTGGGTCGGCGCGCCGTCGACCGTGGGGAGATCGGGCGTCCACGCGACGTCTGCATGCTGTTCCAGGACGAGCTGGAGGCACTGGCGGGCGGCACCCTCGACGGCCTCGGAGAGCTGGTGGGTCGTCGGCAGGCCCACATGGACCGGCTGCTGTCGCTCGAGCCGCCGTTCATCGTCAACGGCCCCGCCCCACCGATCGACGAGTGGCTCCCCCGCCACTCACGCGCCGTCGAGCCGTCGCTCGCCGGCACCGTCCTCGAGGGCCTGCCGGGCTGCGCCGGCACCCACCGGGGAGTGGCCCGCGTCGTGCTCGATCCCGGCGACGCCCACGCGCTCCAGCCGGGGGACGTGCTCGTTGCTCCTCACACCGACCCGGCGTGGACGCCGCTGTTCGTCCCGGCCGGTGGGGTGGTCGTCGACGTGGGCGCCGCGCTCAGCCACGCCATCATCGTGAGCCGCGAGCTCGGGATCCCGTGCGTGGTGTCGGCCACCGACGCCACCCGCAAGATCCCCGACGGGGCGATGGTCGAGGTCGACGGCGACACCGGCCGGGTCACGATCCTCGCCCTGCCGACCCCCTGACACCCCCGACAGATCCAGGGGGTGAGCGGGGAGGGGGGTCAGGGGAGCTGGCAGGTCGGGCACCACCACACGGTGCGGGCGGCGAGGTCGCGACGGCGGACGTCGGTGCCGCAACGGCGGCACGGCTGCCCGTCGCGGTGATAGACGTACAGCCGCTCGTCTCGGGGAAGGTCGCGCGCTCGCGTGTGGCCGGCCTCGGCCGGTACGACCGTGACGATGCGGCCGATGCGCTCGCCCAGCGTCATCAGGTCGACGGCGAGCTGCCAGAGCTCGCCCACCGCCACGTCGTCGACCTCGTCGGCCGGGCGGAACGGGTCGATGCCGACGAGGAACAGCAGCTCGGCCCGGTACACGTTGCCGATCCCCGCCACCAGCTTCTGATCGAGCAGGGCCTGGGCAATCGCGACCCGACGACGGGCCAGACCGGCGGCGAAGCGCTCCCGATCGCCGGCCTCGACGGCCAGCGGATCGGGGCCCAGCCGGTCCCGGATGTCGACCTCGGCGTCGGGATCGACCAGCTCGCAGACGGTGGGGCCGGACAGGTGGAGGGTCCCCGACGCCCCGGTCCAGCGCAGCCGGGTGCCGTCGGTCGGACGGGGCGGGTCGGTCCTCCACGTGCGGAAGCGTCCGAACAGCCCGAGGTGCACGTGCAGCGTGTCACCTCCCTCCCAGCGGTAGAAGAGGTGCTTGCCGTGGGCGTCGACTGCTTCGAGCACCCGCCCGTCGAGCACGGCGGCGCCGTCGGCGAACCGGCCCTGCGGCGAGTCGACGGCGAGGGCCTGGCCGGCGAATCGGCGCCGATGCAGGCGGGCGGCGCGGTGGATCGTGTGTCCTTCGGGCATGCTCAGCGACGTCTTCGACGGCCGGGATCAGGCACGGAGGTCCCGCCGGTCGAACAGCGCCACGCCGGCACCGAGGCACCCGAGCGACACCGCGACGAGCACGGCGATACCCAGCCCGCTGAGCCCCGACCTGAGCGGTTCGTCGAGCAGGTACCACCGCCACAGGGTGAGCGGTCGCAGGTGCCGGAGCCACGCGACCGTGGTCGCCAGCCCGTACACGATGTACGACACGAGGGTGTAGCCGACGACGACGCCCACGCCGTAGGCGCGCCGGCCGGTGGCGGCGGCAACGGCCTGAGCGGCCAACGACAGTGCCAGGCAGAACAGGCCCATCTGCACGCAGACCGCCGCCAGGTTCGCGACTGGGAGGTCGAACCGGACCGGCGAGTTCGACACGATCAGGACCAACCATGCAGCCAGCGCCAGCACCACCACGCCGACCGCGAGCGCGGCCGCCTTCTGCAGGTAGGCCGACCACCTCGGTAGCGGCTGGGCCAGCAGCAGGTCGAGCGTGTGCTCCTCCTCCTCGCCGGCGATCGACGCCGCGCCGCGGCCCAGCCCGAACACCAGGAGCACCGCCGGCAGGAAGAACACGAACAGCTGGGTGTTGAGATAGCCCACCGGCGAGGTCAGATCGGAGCCCCCGAGCAGGGCCTGCAGCGAGGGCGACAGGTCGGCATACAGCGAGTTCAGCGACTCGTCGTCGCGCACCGCGGGGTAGAAGGCGACCACCAGTGCGACCAGGGCCGCGACCGACAACCACCACACCAGCAGAGACACCCACCGGAGGCGCAGCTCGCTGACCAGCAGCCTCACGGCCAGGCTCCGTCGCCGTCGGGGGCGTCGTAGGCCGCGAAGAACGCGTCCTCGAGGTCGGCGTGGGCGACGTCGAGCGCATGCACGCCGAACCTCGACACCGTCTTGAGCATGGCGTCCATATCGCCCGAGCACGCCAGCGTGACCGCGCCGTCCTCGACGGTCACCTCCGAGACGTTCGGAACGCGCGTCAGCGCGGCGGCCAGCGCCGCCAGGTCGGCGTCCTCGTGCGGTCGCACCCGGGCCCGCCGCCGCGCTCGGGCCGTGATCGCCGAGACGTCGTCGACGACGGCGACGGTGCCTTCTCGCATCAGCGCAACCCGCGTGGCGATCTCCTCGACCTCGCTCATGACGTGGCTGGACAGCATGACGGTGCCGCCCGCCGCGGCGGTCTCGGCCACGAGCGCCGCGAACTCCCGCTGGAGAAGCGGGTCGAGCCCCGACGTCGGCTCGTCGAGCACCAGCAACCTCGGCTCCGGTGCGAAGGCGAGCACGACCCCCAGCTTCTGCTTGTTGCCCTTGGACAGGTCACCGACGCGTCGCGTCAGGTCGAGGTCGAAACGCTCGGCCAGCGCCTCGACCGCGCCGGGGTCGAGCGACCGGCGCGCGAACGCGAAGCGCCGCACGGCCTGGTGCCCGGTCAGACGGGGAGGGACGACCAGCTCCCCCGGCAGATAGGTCGAGAGCCGCCTGACTGCCACGGGCTCGCGGACGCTGTCGTGGCCGAAGATCGAGACTGCGCCTCCGGTCGGCCGGATGAAGTCGAGCAGCGTCCTCATGAGCGTGGTCTTGCCGGCGCCGTTCGCGCCCACCAGGCCGACGATCTCGCCGGGTGACACCTCGAGGTCCACGTCGACGATGCCCCGGTGGCGGCCGTAGTACTTCGTCAGCGACCGCGCAGCGATGGCCGGGACCTTTGACGACATGGCTCCACCATAAGCACGCCGACGGGGAACCCCCGACCGCCCGAACCTAGGGTGGGCCCGATGGAGGGACTGGACGTCGAGGCCGTGGCACGCCACCCGTTGGTGAGCGACCTGGCCGGGCTCGCCGCGGCCGTGGCTGCGGCGCCGATGGGGGCGGTCTGCCTCGTCGACCGCGACCGGCGATGGCACGTCGCAGCCGACGGCGTCGACGCGGCTCGGATTCCTCGGACACTGGCCGCACTCGGCGCCGCCCACGAGGGTGTGCCCCTGGTCGTGCCCGATGCCAGCGCCGACGACCGCCTGTCGTCGGATCGGCAGGTGGAGCTGCTCGGCCTCGCCGGCTGCGCGGCGACGCCGGTCGCCGATCCCGAAGGCGAGGTGATCGGCTGCGTCCTGGCGCTCGACACCCGCCTGCGGTCCTTCGACCGAGCGGTGCTGGAGAAGCTGGCCGCGCTGGCCCGCCAGGTCGAGCGGCACATCGATCGAGCGGTCGAGCAGCACCACCTGAGAGACCTGAGCATCCGCCTGGTCGAGAGCGAGAGCGAGCTGTCGCAGACCCTGGAGCGACTCGAGGCCTCCAACCGCGACCTCGAGCACTTCGCCTACTACGTCGCTCACGAGCTCCAGGCGCCGCTGCACGCGGTGCGGATCTTCGCCGAGCTGCTCCACGACGCCGCCGAGGGTGCCGAGATCGATCCGGAGCTGATCGCGACCGCGGCCGACGGCGTCGGGACCGAGGCGGAGCGTCTCGGCGAGAAGGTCTCGAGCCTCTTCGCCCTGTCGCAGTTCTCCACCCAGCGGCCCGGCGCACCGGTCGCGCTGGCGCCGGCGCTGGACGAGGTCGCCGCGACCCTCGCCGACACGTTGAGCGCCCCGGAGGTGAGCTGCGACCCCGGGGTGAAGGTGCTCGCCGAGCGGGCGGCGCTCCAGACGTTGCTCACCAACCTGCTGAGCAACGCGGCTCGCTACCGGCACCCCGACCGCGAGCTGGCCGTTCGCATCGACGTCACCCGGGACGACGGCATGGTTCGCGTCGAGGTGGTCGACAACGGCGTGGGCATCGCGCCGGCCGACGTCGGTCGGATCTTCGAGGCCTTCCAGCGGCTGGATCCGTCGGGCCCGGGCGCCGGCGTCGGGCTGGCGCTGTGTCGTCGGATCGTCGAGGGGTTCGGCGGTCGCATCGCGGTCTCCTCCGAGCTCGGCGTGGGAACCACGTTCACCGTCCACCTCGTCTCGGCCTGATCAGACCCGGGCCACCACCAGTCGGGCGATGTCGGTGAAGGCCTCCTCGACCCGCTCGCCGGTCTTGGCGCTGGTGCGGAGGACCGCCGACGCGCCGGCGACGAGGGAGGTCACCGAGGTCTCGACCGGCGCCCAGTCGTCGACGAGGTCGGCCTTGTTGAGCGCCACCACGTATGGCGTGGGCCCGAGCGACGCCTCGCTGCGCTCGAGAACGGTCCGGGCGACCTGCGCCGTCTCGGCCGGTCGGTCGGCGTCGACCACGACCAGATGGGCGCTCGATCCCGACAGGTACTCCGGGAGAACCTCCAGCGAGCCGTGCTCGCCGTGGATGTCCCAGAGCAGGAGCGTGACCTGGCCGTCGTCGAGCGCGACGACCTTGCGGTCGACCTTCACGCCCACCGTGGACAGGTAATCGTCGGAGAAGATGCTCTCGACGAAGCGGCGGACCAGGCTCGTCTTCCCCACCCCGGTGCCGCCGAGCATGCACACCTTCTTCCGGAGCATCAGGCGACGATCAACCAGACGACACCGGCGACGACGAGGGCCAACACGACGAGGAAAATGATCGGTTGCAGGCGCTTGATCGTGCTCGGCGCACCGAGGTCGGCCAGACGCTCCGTCAGCTGGCCGAGTCGGGGCTCGACCGGCTCGAACGGCGTCGAGTCGCCGGCGAAGTGCTCGAGCTCGACCTCGTACTCCCGGTGCAGGTCCTCGAGGGTCTCCTGCATCTCCAGGCGGAGGGTGTCGGGCGGTTGGCCCCGTACGACCACCGCCAGCACCGCGCGCGGTCCCCACTCGACCCAGAGGTTGACGTCCCCGACGCTGAGGTCGCGGAGGCCGTCGAACTCCTTCGCCTCGAACGCGTCCTGGACGAACGAGCGGAGCGCCTCCATCATGCCCGACACCATGTCGGCCTCGAGCGCGTCGTCCCCCGGCGCGTGCACCGCCAAGGGCAGGCTGGTTCGGCGGTCGATCAGGTAGGCGTTGCTGATCCGGTACTTCGCTCCCGGTCGCATCTGATCGAAGCTGAACAGGCTGACGATCAGCTTGCGGATCGTCGGCCCCATCACCGGGTACAGCGCTTCGGCCATGACCTGGGGGTCGCGGCGGATCGAGTCGTGCATGGCCTGCTCGACGTCGGGTCGCAGCGCGTTCGTGAGGTCGTTCTTCGTCGATCGGCGGCGTTGGATGGCCGCGGGCAGGACCTCGCCCACCCGCTCGGTGCGCAGTGCGACCTCCCGCTCGGCCTCGAGCTCCCGGACCCGGCCCTTCAGCTTCTCGATCTCGAGGAGCGGGTCGAGCGAGGCCAGCTCGTCGACGCGCGCCCGGAGCTCCTCGAGCTCACGCCGGTCGCTGTGGAGCAGCAGCTCGCGCAACTGATCGAGAGTCGCGTCGTCGGCGGACTCGCGTTGCGCCATCTCCTGCGTCGTCGGCTCAGCCGTCGTCGGGCGGGCGCATGGCCCGGGCCGCGCTCTCCAGCAGGTCGGCGAGCTCGCGGCGCGAGAGGTTCAGTGCCCGGAGCTCGGCCCGGATCTCCTCGAGGCTCTCCTCGACGATCTTGGCCTGCTCGCGGTGGCCCTGCTCGAGCGCGTCGATCGCCGCCACGCGGGCCTCGCTCTCCGACGTCGCGTCGGCGCGCAGCTTGGCGACGGCCTTGTCGGCGCCCTGCTGCAGCTTCTTCGTCGACGCGGCCATCGCCGACTCGATCTCGCTGGCGCGGTCGGCGATCTGCGCCGCCAGGCGCTGCTCGAGCGACGCGAGCTCCTGCTCGAAGCGCTCGGCCTGGGCCCCGAAAAGGATGCCCTGGATGGTCCCGAGGTCTCCGTCGGCGAACGTGGGGCCATCGGCACCGGCGTCGTCGGGGATCTCGTTCTCGGTCTCGTCTGACTCCACTCGGGCTCCCCACCGCTCGGGGTCGGTCGGAGCCAGGAATGTACCGCAAGCCAGGGCAAACGGCCCATTTTGAGGGCGCGGGACCCGCACTGCACTCGCGGACAGCGCGGGTCCCGCAACCCCACCCGCGGGGTTCCCACCCTTCATCCCGCGGAGCTCCAACTGTCCCATCCGCCGTAGTCCGCCAGCCATGGGCAGATGTACCCGCCCGGCCGGGGTCTCAGGCCATGGTCAGCACGGCCGCCCCGGAGACGCGACCGGTGGCCAGCCGAGCGAGCGCCACGTTGGCGTCGTCCAGGTCGAACCGCTCGGTGCGGGTCTCGATCGGGACCGCCGCAGCCAGCTCGACCAGGTCGGCCACGTCGGACCGGGTGACGTTGGCGACGCTGCGGATCTGGCGCTCCCACCACAGGTCGTCGTAGTCGAGCTCGGGGATGCGGTCGAGATGGATGGCGTTGACGGCCACGATCCCGCCCCGGTCCAGGGCCCGCAGGGCGTCGACCACCACCGAACCGACCGGCGCGAACGTGATGGCGGCGTCGAGCGCCACCGGAGGCAGCTCGCCGTAACCACCCGCCCACGCCGCACCCAGCTCGCGGGCCCGCTGCTGCTCGACGGCGGAACGGGTGCACACGTGTACCTCGCATCCCCAGTGGCGTGCGATCTGGATGACGCACGTGGCCGAGGCACCGAAGCCGTAGAGGCCCAGCCGCCCCCCGGGTTGGACACCGGACACGCGCAGCGATCGCAGGCCGATGGCGCCACCGCACAGCAGTGGAGCGGCCGCCACCGCGTCGAGGTCGTCGGGCAGGCGGTGCACGAAGTCGGCCCGGGCCGTGAGCCGCTCGGCGAAGCCGCCGTCGCGGTCCCACCCGGTGAACTGCGATCGCTCGCACAGGTTCTCCCGGCCCCTGGCGCAGTGCCGGCAGGTGCCGCAGGTCGACGCGATCCACGCCACCCCGACCCGGTCGCCGACCTCGACGTCTCGTACCGCCTCACCGACAGCCACCACCGTCCCGACCACCTGGTGACCGGGCACGACCGGCAGCGTCCGAGCGCTCAGGTCGCCCTCGCAGAGCTGGAGATCGGTCCGGCACACGGCACACGCGGCGACGTCGACGAGAACCTCGTCGGGTGCGGGATCGGGGTCGGGGATCTCGCCGACGTCGAGTGGTCCCCCACCGGCCGGCCCGGGGCGGGAGAGGACAGCAGCTCGCACCAGGCGATGGTCTCCCAATCGGCCCCGGCCGGGCAAGCGGGCAGCGCCGACGTCGGCCGTGCCCTCGACCTCCGGATCGCGACCAAGCTGGCCCAGTCGAAGGCGGCGATGGCGCGGTCCGGGGGGAAGCTCCGGCTGGCGATCGTGTTCGCCATGTGGGGCGAGCAGCGCCGGCTCCAGCCCCGCACGGCCGACAACCCGACCGGTGAGAACGC
>JBFJYB010000015.1:0-15142 GCA_041622835.1 Acidimicrobiales bacterium
CTCCACACGCTGACGGTCGGGCTCGACGGCTTCGCCGACGTCATGGCCGAGCTGGCCACGGGGACCTCACCGCACACGAAGGTGCTGGTCGACCCCCGCCGGTGAGACCGACGGCCATGTCGGCATCCGACGGCCGGCGTGGTCGAGATCCACGTCCGGCCTCCCCTCGCGCCTCTGGGCCCGACACCATGGCGACGCCGGGACCAGCCGGTCCACTCGCCGGTGGCCGCTCCGCTCGTGTCCTGACTGCCGGTAGGGCACACTTGTGCCCTCATGGGTAACCGAAGAAACCCCCTCGCGCCCACCGGGTCCGGCCGATCCTCGCCAGGAGTCCCATGGTGAAGGAGTTCCGGTACGGGCTCGGGATCCTGCTGGCCGGCCTCGGGGTGCTCGCCTCGGCCTTCGCCGGGGCCGCCTGGTTCACGAAGCAGACGATCTACGAGGCCGACTCGTTCGTCGACGCCACCCAGGGCGTGTTCGCCACCGAGGGCGTACAGCGAGCCATCGCCGAGAACGTCACCGAGGCCGTGTTCGAGGCGACCGGCTTCACCCAGCCGGAGCCGCTGGAGGAGGAGCCGACGCCGACCTCCGTCGCCGAGACCGGGGACGGCGAGGAGGCCGACGAGGAGGCGGTCGACCCCGCCTTCGGCGAGGCCATCGCCGAGGCGTTGAGCGCCCAGACCAGCGAGCTGACCATCTCGATCATGCAGCGGCCGGCCGTCGCCGCCGCCCTCGAGGGGGCCCTGCGGGGAGCCCACGACGAGCTGATCTCGGTCATCGACCGCACCAACGACGACGAGATCGAGATCGACCTCGATCCCGTCCTGCGCGCCACCGTCGCCCAGCTCGCCCTCGACGACCAGCTCAGCTTCCTGAGCGAGCTCGAGATCCAACCGGGGCTGGCCACCTTCGTCGTGGCGCGCGATGCACAAGGTGGCGGCATCTGGTGGCGGTTCCTGCGAGCCTTCGACGACTGGGCGGTCCGCCTCGTGGTCTTCACGTTCGTGTCGATCGGCCTGGCCATCGCGCTGTCGCCGGAGCGAGACCGCCTCCTGCTGGGCACCGGGACGGGGCTCACCACCGTTGCGCTCCTCATCATCGGGTTCCTGTTCGCGATCCGGAAGCTGGCCGGCAGCATCTTCATCCGCGACGACGTGTCGCGAGGGGCCTTCGACGAGGTCTTCGCCGCGCTGGCGTCGCCGCTGATCCGTCTCGAGGTGACGATCGCCATCGTGGGGGTGGTCATGCTCGTGGTCGGAGCCGCCCTCGGCTTCTACCTGAGCCGGTTCCGGGGCGAGCGGGTCTGGGCCGGCCAGGAGCAGCCCACCACCCTCGACTTCACGCCCGGCGGCGGGCCGGCCGGCTACTGAGGCGCGCCGACGGGAGCGACCGCCACCGCGATGCCGTTCAGCACGGTGTTGCCCGAGAGCGGATCGAGGTCGCGGTGGTCGGTCAAGGCGTTGGAGTTGACGCCGGCGAACTCGGCGGCCACCGCCATCGACGTGCCCGGCGCGTCGTGGCCCCACCCGTGGGGCAGGCTGACGACACCGGGCATCACCTCGCTCGTCACCTCGACCGGTGCCACGACCTGGCCCACCCGGGACGACACCGTCGCCGGGGCGCCGTCGCTCAGCCCCAGCTCGGCTGCATCGAGCGGGTTGACCTGCAGCGTGCAGCGGTCCTTGCCCTTCACGAGCTGGCGGACGTTGTGCATCCACGAGTTGTTCGATCGCAGATGTCGGCGGCCCACCAGCCGGAGGGCGCCGTCGATCGGGGCATCGGCGTGGGCCGACAGGCGAGCCAGGTCGGCGAGGATCGGCCCCGGCGCCAGCTCGACGGTGCCGGACTCGGTGCGCAGCAGGTAGGGAAGGCGCAGGACGAGCGGTCCCAGGTCGACGCCGTGCTCCACGGCCTCCAGGCGATCGAGCGACAGGCCGTCGGGATCGGCGCCGAACCGGTCGCCGTAGGCGCCGACCCGGATCTGGAGATCGACGAGCCGATCCGGAGCCGAGCGATCGCCCAGAGCCGACACGATCTCGTCAACGTCGCGCTCGGCGATCGGCGAATCGGGGCGAGCCGTCTCGCGCTCGACCGCGTCGCGGACGATCTGGTCGAGGAGCTCGTCGGTGTCGCCGGCCAGGCCGGCGACGATCTGGGTGAGCCGGGCCAGGATCTGCTCCTCGGATGGCCCCTCGGCGTCGAACAGCGGCGGCGAGTAGTTGGCCGCGTTGTGCAGTAGCAGGTTGTAGAGCAGCAGGTCGTACTGGCTGCGCTCCAACGGCGAGGGGGTCGGCAGGATCACGTGGGCGAAGCGGGTCGTCTCGTTGCGATAGGGATCGATCGACACCATGAGGTCGAGTGTTCCCAGTGAGGCCTCGAGCCGCCGGCTGTTGGGACCCGACCTCGCCGGGTTCCCGCCGACGGTGATCAGGACCCGGACCCGGCCGTCACCGGGTGTGTCGATCTCGTCGGGCAGGGCCGCGATCGGTAGCTCGCCCATGACCTCGGGGTGCTCGCCGACCCGGCTGTGCCAGCGGCCGGTGGTCCAGCCGCGTCCGCCGCCGACCGGTCGCTCGGGCCGGGCATGGGCCGGCGTGGCGAACATGTTGCCACCCGGCTCGTCGAGGTTCGCGGTCAGCGCGGCGAGCACGTCGACGGCCCAGGCCGCGATGGTGCCGAACGGCGCGGTGTGGGTGCCGATGCGGCCGTAGACGGCGGCACGGGACGCAGCCGACACCTCGCGGGCGAGGCGCCGGATCGTGCCGGCCTCGATGCCGGTGACACCGGCGACCCGTTCGGGGCTGATCGGGGCCACCGCCGCGGCCAGCTCGTCGAGCCCCGACAGGTGCGGAGCCAGCCGGCCCAGCTCGATCAGGTGTTCGGCGAACAGGGTGTGGATCATCGCGACCAGGAGGTGGGCGTCGGTACCGGGTCGGATGAACAGGTGCTCGTCGGCCTCCTTGGCGGTGCGGCTCAGCCGCGGGTCGACGACCACGAGCCGCCCGCCCCGCGCCCGCATCGCCGTGACCAGACCGGGCCAGTCGGGCGCGGTGGCGAGGCTGCCGTTGGACTCCCACGGGTTGGCCCCGAGCATCAGGAGGTAGTCGGTGCGCTCGACGTCGGGGACGGCGATGGTCCCGGGCGCGCCGAACAGCAGGCCCGAGCTCACGTGCTTGGGGATCTGGTCGACCGTGCTGGCCGAGTACACGTTCTTGGTGCGAAGGGCGCGCAACAGCAGGCGGCCGACGGTGGAGACGGCGTGGTTGTGGGCGGTGGGGTTCCCGAGGTAGACGGCCACCGAGTCGCCCCCGTGCTCGGCGAGAACGGTCGGCAGGCGCCGCTCGATCTCGGCGAAGGCCTCCTCCCAGGTCGCCTCGCGCCACGAATCGGGGTCGTCGGGCGGCCCCACCCGGATCTGCGGCATCCGCAGCCGGTCCGGGTCGTCGTGGAGGTGGTGGATGACCGAGCCCTTCGGGCAGATGAAGCCCTTCGACAGGACGTCGTCACGATCGCCGCGCACCCGCACGACCCGATCACCCTCGACGGTCAGCTCGAGCCCGCAGGTGGCCTCGCACAGGGGACAGGTCCGGAAGTGGTGCCGTCGCTCGCTCATGGCGCCAGTCTCGCGCGCTCAGCGGGCCGGCCCCCAGCGATCCTGGCACGCGGGATGGCCGTCGGGATCGACGGCCCGCAGGGGTCGCAGCTTGCGGTCGAGCAGCCCGACCGGCGCGACCAGCCTCGGGTCGAGGTCGGCCCGCTCCAGGGCGTGCACCTGGCCGTCGCGCTCGTAGATGAGCGAGGTCCCCGGGCGCGACGAGACGTACGACCGCAGCTCCGTCCACGCGACCCGCCACGTGGCGTCGGCCGCGTCTGCGGTCGCGTACACGCGCAGGCCCGGGTCGTCGCTGTCGACGATCGTCACCAGATCGCCACCCCGACCGTCGACCGGCGCGGTGCCGGGCAGGAGATAGTGGTTGGTCTCCCCTCCCGACACGTGCAGGTTGGCGTACATGTTGAACCCGAAGGCGGTCTTCACCTCGAGGTAGGGCGTGAGCCCGTTGGCGAAGGCGATGAGCGGCACCACCAAGAGCGCCGGCGCCAGCGGCCGCAGCAGCCCGGACGGCGACGGGGGTCGCTCCCTGGCGAGCCATCGCACCACGAGCACCAGGGTGGCGACGCCGTACACCAGCCAGACGAGGTACCGCCCGAGACGGAACAGCTCGTAGGACAGACCGGGGGGCTGCACGACGCCGTGAGCGAGCAGCATCGTCACGGCCAACGCCACCGCCGACCGGAGGTCGACGCGATCGGTCCAGCCCTGCACCCGCCGGCGCAGGTCGGCGGCGAAGCCGGCCGGGAGGAACAGCACGTAGATCGGGGCCAGGGTCGCCGAGAAGTCCCAGAAGTGACGATCCGGGTCGAGACCCACCACGAGGTGGAAGGCGAGCGCCAGCACGACACCGGCGTGGCGCGTCCGCCGCATCGCCAGCATCACCGGGATCACGATCTCGATGCCGAGGACGCCGAGCGGGATCGCCCTGGCCCACCCGGCCCCGGCCAGCTCGTCGGCCGTGAACCCGAGACGGCCGGTCAGGTCGCCCGTGAAGCGGACCGCACAGCTCGTCACCGGGTCGAGGAAGGCCGGGTTGAGCTTGCCGAAGGCGACGAAGCCGTAGGCGACGAGGAAGGTGATCCTGGCGACCGGCGCGAAGCGGCGCATCAGCCCCTCGGCGCTGCGGTCGCCGCGCCACCCGGCGTGGGCGATCGCGGCCACCAGGGCGGCACCGATCAGGCCGGCGATGAGCCAGTGGTTGCCGACGACGGGAGCGCCGAGCCAGATGCTCACCAGTTGCAGCACGCCGACGCCGGCCAGCAGCCGCCGGTCGTGGGGCCGCAGCACCAGCGCGACCGCCGCCGCGACGAGCAGCCCCTCGGTGAACCCGATGAGCTCGCCGTCCCGCAGCGCGAACAGGGCGGTCGGGTTGGCCACGACGTGCACGATCACCGCCATCGCCCACATGAAGCCGAACAGCGAGAGCTGGGCAGCCGCGTCGCCGAGACCCGGCACACCGGGCGACGCGTCGACTGGGCGGTGGGCGGCGGTCTCCATGCCGTCCCGTCGGCAGCCGCCGGCCGGAATTGATCGGGCGGTAGGTCGACCGTACGCTCGATCCCGGCCACCGCCCGGGGCCAGCCCGCCGGCCAGAGAGGTTCCCACGACCCGATGAGCAAGCAAGTACCGGTCGAGGACGGCGTGTTCACCTGGCCGTCGGAGAACCCGCGGCTCATCGGGAGCGAGTGCGTGAGCTGCGGGACCGTCGCCTTCCCTCGCCAGAGCGGGTGCGCCAAGTGCACCGGCTCCGACATGGTCGACCGCGAGCTGTCGACCCGCGGCACGCTGTGGACCTGGACCGTGCAGGCCTTCCCGCCGAAGGCCCCGCCCTACGTCGGCGACTCCGACCCCGAGACGTTCACGCCCTTCGGGGTGGGCTACGTGGAGCTGCCCGGCGAGGTGAAGGTCGAGTCGCGGCTCACGGTGAGCGACCCCGAGCAGCTCCGGATCGGCTCCGAGATGGAGCTGGTCATCGTGCCGCTGGCGACCGACGAGGACGGCAACGAGGTCGTGACCTTCGCCTTCGCCCCGGTCCCGTCATGATCGCGGCTACCAGAGAGGACGACACGCCATGACCGACGTCGCCATCGTTGGGATCGGAATGCACGAGTTCGGACGCACCGAGGGCGTCTCGGGCCAGGACCAGGGCGTCGTCGCCGTCCGGCGAGCCCTCGCCGACGCCGGCCTCACGTGGGAGGACATGGAGTTCGCCTTCGGCGGCAGCGCCGCCGCCGGCGCAGCCGACACCATGGTGAGCAAGCTCGGGCTCACCGGCCTCCAGTTCATCAACGTCGCCAACGGGTGCGCCACCGGCGGGAGCGCGCTGTTCTCGGCGGTCAACACGATCAAGTCGGGGGCCTTCGACCTGGGGATCGCCGTCGGCTACGACAAGCACGAGCGGGGCGCGTTCCGGGTCAACACCCGGGCGAGCGGGCTGGGCGACTGGTACGGCAAGAGCGGGCTGGCGCTCACGACCCAGTTCTTCGGCATGAAGATCAACCGCTACATGCACGAGTTCGGGATCAGCCACTCGACGCTGGCCAAGGTGTCGGTGAAGGCGTTCGCGAACGGCTCGTTGAACCCGATGGCGTGGCGCCGCAAGCCGTGGAGCGAGGAGGAGGTGCTGGGCTCGGCGATGCTGTCGTACCCGCTGACCCAGTACATGTTCTGCTCGCCCGGCGAGGGCGGGGTGGCGCTGGTGCTGTGCCGGGCCGACCGGGCCAAGCAGTACCACCCCCGTCCCGTGTACCTGAAGGCGGCCGCGGTGCGGAGCCGCCGCTTCGGCAGCTTCGAGGTCATGGCCCCCTCGCTCGCCATCGAGCGGGCGCCGGGACCGACCGTCGACGCGTCCCGGGCCGCCTTCGAGATGGCCGGCATGGGTCCGAGCGACATGGACCTGGCCCAGCTCCAGGACACCGAGTCGGGGGCCGAGGTCATGCACATGGCCGAGAACGGCTTCTGCGAGGACGGCGAGCAGGAGCACATGATCCAGAACGGCGAGACCGAGATCGACGGCCGGTTCCCGGTGAACACCGACGGTGGGTGCCTGGCCAACGGTGAGCCGGTCGGGGCCTCCGGGCTGCGCCAGGTGTACGAGAACGTGCTCCAGCTGCGCGGCGACGCCGGCCAGCGCCAGGTCCCGAACGATCCGGCGACCGCCTACACCCACGTGTACGGCGCGCCGGGCATCTCCGGCGTCACGATCCTCAGCCGTTGACCCACCGACCCCGGAGGCGCCCATGAAGCTCTCGATGTCGATCGAATACGCCCGCGACCCGGTCGCCCAGGTCGAACGGGCCCGCGACCTGGAGAAGGCCGGCATCGACCTGATCTGGGTCGCCGAGGCCTACGGCATCGACGCGGTGTCGGTCATGGGCTACCTCGCGGCCATCACCGAGCGGGTCGAGATCGCCAGCGGGATCCTCCCGATCTACACGAGGACCCCGGCGCTCATGGCCCAGACCGCGGCCGGCCTCGACCTCATGTCGGGCGGCCGCTTCGTCCTCGGGCTCGGAGCCTCGGGACCACAGGTGATCGAGGGCTGGCACGGCGTGCCGTACGAGAAGCCGATCGCCCGCACCCGGGAGCTGATCGAGATCTGCCGCAAGGTGTGGGCCCGGGACGAGAAGCTGACCTACGACGGCGACGTGTTCACCCTGCCGCTGCCGCCCGATCGGGGCACCGGGCTGGGGCGGCCGCTGAAGATCATCAACCACCCGAAGCGAGCCGACATCCCGATCTTCCTCGCCTCGCTCGGCCCCAAGAACGTGGAGATGACCGCCGAGCTGGCCAACGGTTGGCTGCCGATCTTCTTCGTCCCCGAGCGAGTCGGCGACGTGTGGGGCGACGACCTGGCGGCCGGCACCGCCAAGCGGGCCGACGAGCTGGGGTCGCTGGAGGTGATCGCCGGCGGCCCGGTGGCGATCGGTCCCGAGAGCGAGGTCGGCGGGCTGCGCGACGTCGGGCGCCCGATGGCGGCGCTCTACATCGGCGGCATGGGAGCCAAGGGCCGCAACTTCTACAACGACCTGGTGCGCCGGTACGGGTGGGAGGAGGAGGCGGCGGCCATCCAGGACCTCTACCTCGACGGCCACAAGGACGAGGCGGCGGCCAAGGTCCCCAACGAGCTGTTGGTCTCGACGTCGCTGATCGGCGACGAGGGATTCGTCCGTGACCGCATCGCCGCCTACCGGGAGGCGGGCGTCAGCTACCTCAACATCGCGCCGCTCGGGCCCGACCCAGTCGCGGTCGTCGAGCAGGTGCGGGCGCTGGTCGACTGACGTGGCCGTCCTCCTCGCCGACCAGGCCGCCGTCCACGGCGCCGAGCCCGCGCTGATCGACGAGCACGGCCAGACGACGTGGGCCGATCTCGATCGGCGGGTCAACCAGCTCGTCCACGCGCTGCGCGGGGCGGGGCTCGGTGCCGGTGACACCGTCGCCATCGTCGCCGGCAACCGTCGCGAGTGGTACGAGGTGTCGCTGGCCTGTGGCCACGCCGGGATCACGTTCGTGCCGGTCAACTGGCACTGGGCGGTCGACGAGCTCGCCTACGTGCTCGGCGACTCGGGATCGCGGGCCATCTTCGCCGGCCATCGCTTCCTCGACCCCGTGGCCAGCGCCGTCGCCGACGAGCGATCGGCCGCGGTCGACCTGTTCGTGTCGATCGGCGGCACGGTCGACGGGGCCACCGAGTACGAGGAGCTCGTGGCATCGGGTGCCCCCGACGAGCCCGAGAACCAGCTGCTCGGCGGGCCGATGTTCTACACGTCGGGCACCACCGGGCGACCGAAGGGGGTCAGGGGCAGCCTCAGCGGTGGCGGCGAGGTGCCGGCCGAGGTGCTCAAGCTGGTGGCGGCCGGCTTCGACGAGCTGATCCCGCCCAACGGCCGGACGCTGCTGTGCGGGCCCATCTACCACTCGGCGCAGTGGGCGTTCTCGGCCCTCCCGCTGCTCAACGGCTCGTCGGTCGTGATGCAGCACAAGTTCGACCAGGCCGAGGCGCTGGGCCTCATCGACGCGCACGCGGTGACCCACGTGCACCTGGTCCCCACCCAGTTCAAGCGCTTCCTCGACCTTCCCGACCAGGTCCGGTCGGCCTTCGACGGATCCAGCCTGAGGGTGGTCTGGCACGGCGCGGCGCCCTGCCCGCCCGAGGTCAAGCGACGCATGATCGACTGGTGGGGACCGATCGTGAACGAGTACTACGGCTCCACCGAGGGCTCGATCATCTCGACCATCTCCTCAGAGGAGTGGCTCGAGCGAGGGGGCAGCGTGGGCAAGCCGCTGCCCATCGTCGAGGTCATGGTCGTCGACGACGACGGCAACCCGGTCGAGCCCGGCGGCGAGGGCACCCTCTACTTCCGCAACCAGATGGGCACCGACTTCGAGTACCACAACGACCCCGACAAGACGGCCGAGTCGCACCTCGAGCCCGGGGTGTTCACCACCGGCGACATCGGTTACCTCGACGACGGCGGCTACCTGTGGCTCTCGGACCGCAAGATCGACATGATCATCTCGGGCGGGGTGAACGTCTACCCGGCCGAGGTCGAGGGCGTGATGCACTCGCACCCCGCGGTGGCCGACGTGGCCGTGTTCGGGATCCCCGACGACGAGTTCGGCGAGCAGGTCAAGGCGGCGGTGGTGCCGAAGGACGGCTACGAGCCGGGCGAGGAGCTGGCCACCGCCTTGCTGGCCCACTGCCGTGAGCATCTGGCCGGGTACAAGTCGCCGAGGTCGATCGACTGGGTCGACGAGCTGCCCCGAACCGCCACCGGCAAGATCCAGAAGCGGACCCTGCGCGACCCGTACTGGTCGGCCACCGCCCGCCGGATCTGACCGTTCAGGTGCGGACGTACACGGCAGCGACGTCGTCCTCGTAGCCGAGGGTCCACCCGTCGCTGAGCTCGAGCAGCGACCGGAGACCGGTGTCGGGCCGGATCAACGCGTACTCGACGGCGTAACGGTCGAGGACGGCGTCCCAGCCGAGCCCGCCGTCGGCCACGTCGTCGGCGAGCCACAGCAGCTCGTCGCCGTACACGTCGGCCCGGCCGTCGACGAAGACCTCGTGACCTCGCCACACGAGGTACCCGCCGAACCTGTAGGAGTTGAAGCCCCTGGCGTCGGCGAGCGGGCCGCTCTCGATCCAGTCGACGGCCGCCACCGGGAACTCGCGCTCGATGCTGGCGTCGTTCCCGGCGATGGTGCCCGCCGCGGTCGACAGCCCGGCCGCGGCGATGGCGGCGGCGACCGCCGTCGAGAAGATCGGGCCGACCCGGAGTCGGCGGTCGCGCTCGCCCGACAGCCACGGGCCGAGGCGTGTGCCGCCGAGACCGTCGAGCAGGTGCCGGCCGATGATCGGCGCGGCCACGACCGCGAACAGGCTGACGTGCCGTAGCGCCTGGAGCGCGGCGAAGGCGGTGCCGCCCAGCAGCAGGAGCTCGCTCAGGGTCGGCCGGCGGCGCGACAGCGCCAGCGCGGCCATGGCCGACAGCAGCATGGCCGCGAACGGCCAGAAGAGCGGGTCGTGGAAGTCCGGAGACTGCCACTCGGCGATCGTCTCGCGCATGGCCTCGCTGCGGAGGGTCACGAACGGGTACACCCACAGCTTCGGGCCGGAGGGGTTCACCGCCGCGACGAGGAAGCTCAGGGCGGTGACCGTCGCCAGCCGTGACACGACCGGTGCCGGCAGCACCCGGTCGCCGGCCGCGCCGAACCTCCGCTGGAGGCCGTCGCCGACGACGTAGGTCCCCAAGAGCACGACGCCGAAGAGGTAGCCGCTGTGGAAGTTGGCCCACAGCAGCGTGAGCGGCACGAGCCACCAGAGATCGCCGCTCGACCGCCGCTCGTCCTTCACGGCCTCGACCAACCACACGACGATGGCGGCGAACAGCAGGTTGAGCAGCTGGGGCCGGACCCCGAAGGCCACCACCGCGGTGCGGGCGGCCAGGGCGGTGAGTCCGAGCTTGAGGAGGGGTCCACCGGGCACCATGCGGTACACGACGACGAAGGTGGCCACCGCCAGCGTCCCGAACAGCAGCATCAGCCCACCGGCGCCGAAGACGTCCCAGACCGACCACATCACGATCTGCGAGAGCCATTCGTGGGTGATCCACTCACGACCGTCGGCCGTGAACGAGAACACGTCCTCGCGGGGCAGGCCGCGCCCGAGGATCCACTCGCCGGTCCGCAGATGCCACCAGAGGTCGGGATCGAGCGTCGTGCGGACCGCCATCACCGCCAGTGCCAGCAGCCCGGCCCACACCGCCAGCCGGCTGACGGTGAGGGGGGTCGAGACCGCAGGTCGGGAGGGGGCGCGGGCCGAGAATCCGGGATCGAGATCGGTCGACATCTCCCGATCCGGTCGGCCCCGACCGGATCGACTTGAGTCGCAGGCCCTAGCGACCCCCGGCCCGGCTCACATCGGGCGTCTCGATGCCGATTGCACCTGGTGTCGAGCGTCGTTCCTCGTCGAGCAACGGTCACCCCCGAGCAGGCACCGGCCGGGCTGGCGCCGCCGCCCCCGGTCGTGTCGGTGGTCGTGCCCATGTTCAACGAGGCGGCGCGCGTCCCCGAGCTGCTCCAGGCCATCCGGCGGTGGCAGCCACCGTTCGACTCGGCCGAGATCCTGCTGGTCGACGACGGGTCGACCGACGGGACCGCGGGCCTGCTGCGCGCCGGGCTCGAGCAGGGCCCCAGGGTCGCGGCCAGCGTGATCGGCTACGACGTCAACCGCGGCAAGGGCGCCGCGGTGAAGCACGGCGTCGAGCACGCGTCGGGCCGGTTCATCTGCTTCCTCGACGCCGACCTGTCGGTCGACCTGGCGGCCATCGCCCGAGCCATCAGCGTCATGCAGCACGAGGGCGCCGACGTGGCGTTCGGCAGCCGGCGGCACCCGAGCACGAAGATCCCGGAGCCCCAGCCGCTCACGCGCCGCGTCAGCGGCCAGATCTTCAACCTCATGGTGAGGACCCTGGGGCTGAGCCGCTGGCGGGACACGCAGTGCGGGTTCAAGATCCTCTCCCGGGAGGCGGCTCGTGCCGCGTTCCCGGAGGTCGAGGCGGCCGGCTTCGCGTTCGACGTCGAGCTGTTGCTACTGGCCGAGGACCTGGGCTTCGACGTGATGCCGATCCCCGTCGAGTGGCGTCACCGGGACGGTTCGAAGGTGAGCCCGGTGCGCGACGGATGGGCCATGGCTCGCTCGCTGTGGGCGATACGGGCCCGGCGTCAGTCGCGCGCGACCAGGTCCCGGGCCGCGGCATAGCCCCGGACACCGCCGGGACCGGTGACCTCGCACCACCCGTTGCCGATCTCGACCGCCACCACGGCGGTTCCCGGGTCGAACCGGACGCCCGGCGGCGCCGACGGGTCGGGCTGGAGCCACGTCGGCGCGCCGCCCGGCCCGACCTGGTGGGTCGGCTGGGCCGGCGCCGCCGGGGCGTCGGGTGCCGGCTCGGGTGCGGGTTCTCGCACGACCACTCTCGAGTCGACGAAGCCGGCCGAGCCGCCCGGACCCTTCACCGTCACCCAGCCCTCGCTCTCGGCGAGGGCCCGGAGGCGACGACCGGGCCGAACGTGACCGATCACGGTCTGGCCGTCCGGCCCGTAGACCGGGTGCTCGGCCTCGACCGTGAACCAGAACTCCTGGTCGAGCTCCACGTCGTCTCCTGTCCGTCGGCTTCAGGCGAGCGCCACCGTACCTGCGACGGGCACGCGGGCCCGTCGGCCGATCTGGTCCTCCTCGAGCAGACCCGACATCACCGCCTCGTCGGTCGAGCTGGCCAGGACCCGGTCGCCGCCATCGGTCAGCAGCGTCACCTGGGCATGCTCGGGGCCCTCGTGGTCGTGCATCACGGTGAAGGCCTCGATGGTGGCCTCGCCGACGTAGCCGGCGTCGACCGACCGGGTCGGATAGCTGTCGATGAGCGGCTGGACGTTGCGGTGGCGGAAGCGGTCGGGCGGGTCGACCGAGTACACGCCGAACGCCTGCTTGGTGGCGTAGCCGCCGTTGGCGTGGACGAGCCCGGGCTCCCCGGTCTCGCGCACGGCCTCGACGGTGGCGGCTATCCCGTGGCTGACGTAGTTGTTGAGCGGCCCTCCGGCGAAGGTCAGCCCGCCGGTCTGGGTGACCTGGCGATCCTCGGCGATGCCGAGCTCGGCCATGGTGAGCTGGACGACCGAGGGGAAGCACGAGTAGAGGTCGATCGGGCCGATGTCGTCGATCCCCAGGCGGGCCAGCTCGAGCGCGGTCGATCCCGTCTCGCGGATCGCCGGCGACGACCACAGGTCGTAGCGCTCTGAGAACCGCTCCGGTGCGTGGCCCTCGGCCGCCGACCGCAGGAAGACCCAGCGGTCGCGGGGGACCCCTGCCGCCTCGGCCACCTCGGCGGCACAGACGACGACCGCCGCTGCCTGGTCGACGAACCAGTTGGAGTTCATGGCCTTGGTGTAGGGGAACCCGACCATCCGGTTCCCCGGCCCCGGCTCCCGGATCTCGGCCGCGGTCATGGGCGTGCGCACCCAGGAGTGCTCGCTGGCGACCGCGACCCGGTTGAAGCCCTCCCACAGGCGGCTCACCCGGTCTCGATGCTCGTCGAGCGTCTCGCCCCGATGGTGTCCGATGGCGCTGTCGAGCAGCGGGTACACGACCGGCGGTCGGTCGAAGCCGCGCTCGGTCTCCAGGTCGCTGCGCATCACGAGGTCGTCACCGAGGACCGGAGCCGGCTCGACCCCCTCCTGGACGGTCGTCGGCAGCTTCTTGCCCACGGCTCGCAGCTTCTGCCGGCTGTAGATGACCTCGCCCCCGCAGATCAGCGACGCATCGAGCTCGCCGGCCTGGATGGCGGACGCGGTCTGCGACACCGCGGCCTGCGGCGCGTTGCCACCGTTGGCGGTCACGTAGGTCGTGGCGTCGCCGGCGCCGAGCCGGTCGGCCAGGATGCGGCCCGGGTCCGGATAGCTCCAGGCGCCCCGCACGACGATGATCCGATCGAGGCGTGCCAGCAGGCGATCGCTTCCCGAGTCGGCGCCGGCGGCCCGGGCCGCCTGCTCCATCAGGGCGATCGGCTCGACCGCGTCGGCCGGCTCGACCCGCTGGGTCACCTGAGCGACGCCGACCACCACCGGCAGCCGGCCCTTCTCGGTCATCGAGCCCGTTTCGTCGGCCATGTCGCCCACGTCCTACCCTATTCGCCGGAGGGATCGAAAATGGACGCCGACCAATACCTCGCCGAGCGGGTTCAGGATCAGATCGACTGGCACAGCGACAAGAGCAGCGCGAACCAACGCAGCTTCAAGCAGCTCCAGGTCCTGATCATCGTCGCCACCGCGCTGCTCCCGCTCCTCGCCGGCCTGGAGGACAGGGCCGACGAGCTGACCTACGCCATCGGCGCCATCGGCGTGCTGGTCGCGATCGTGACCGGGGTCGTGAACCTCTTCCGCTTCAACGAGCTGTGGATCGACTACCGGCTCACGGCCGCGGCCCTGACCCAGGAGAAGTTCCTCTACCTCACCCGTGCGGCCCCGTACCACGAGGGTGATCTCCTGGGCACGCTCGTGCAGCGGGTCGAGGCGATCCTGTCCGAACAGCGGTCGCAGTGGCAGCAGATCGTGGGGGGCGACACGCCGTCCAAGGGCGAGGAGGGCCCCCTGGCCTGAGCGCCCGCCGCGATGGCCGTCACGACCCATACGCGGGTGCGCCTCGGCGTTCTCGGCCTCATCGTCGTCGCGGTCGTCGTCGCCGCGGTCCTCGGGGCCTTCGCACCCCTCGGCGACGAGGACCGGATCGAGGAGCTGCTGACCGACTCGGGCGCGGTCGGTCCGATCCTGTACGTGGTCTCGTTCGTGGCGCTCCAGCCGCTGAGCCTCCCGGGCGCGCTCCTCGTCATCCCGGCGACGTTCGTGTGGGACGGGTGGGTGGTGTTCACCCTGAGCTGGGCGGGCGGGATGGTGGCCAGCACCGTCGGCTTCGCGACCGCTCGGTGGTTCGGTCGCGACTGGGTCGACGAGCGCCTTCCGCAACGGTTTCGGGTCTGGGACAACCGGCTGTCCGATCATGGCACCCGCAACACGATCCTGCTGCGGGTCGTGACCGGGTTCGCGCCGCCGGCCGACTGGGTGCTCGGCCTCAGCCACGTGCGAGTCCGGCAGTTCTTCGTCGGCACCGCCATCGGCCTGGTTCCGGGCGCCGCGGCGCTGGCGTTCCTCGGCGACGACGCCGCCCGCTTCGTGGGCAGCGCACGCGGCACCGTGGTCACCCTCGCCGCGGCTCTCGTCGCGCTGGCGGGGTGGACCTGGCTGCGACGCCGCCGCTCGGTACCGACCAGCTCGCGGTGATCAACGGTCCCAGATTGCGAGCCCGGCGGCGGGGAACGGGACCTCGGCCTCTTGTGGCCGTCGACGCTCTGGCGGACGATCGGAGGGCACTGACACAAGGCCAGTGGCGTCACGGAGGAGATCGTCATGGCCACCATCGACTTCGACTCACTACCCCCTGCGGTCCGAGCGTTCCGTCCGCGGTGTCCCGGTTGC
>JBFJYB010000016.1:0-15071 GCA_041622835.1 Acidimicrobiales bacterium
GCTGCTGCTCTTCGGCATCCTCGGCGGCGCCATCTGGGCCGGTATCGCGGCGATCCTGCGGTACGGCCGGGGCGTCCCCGAGGTCCTGACCACGCTGCTGCTGGTCACGGTGGCCGCCCAGGCGGTCGGCTACGGGCTCAAGAAGGAGTGGCTGCTGCTGGCGCCGGCCGAGGGGCGGGCCAACCGCAACCAGGTGGGTGAGCAACTCGCGGCCGACACGCGGATCCCGCGTATGACGCTGTTCGGCAACCAGTTCCCCATCAGCGCCATCGTGGCGGTCGTGGCCGCGGCCGCGGTTGCGTTCGTGCTGGCCCGATCGGTGTGGGGCTTCCGGGTGCGGATGCTGGGCCGGAACCCCCGAACCGCCCAGCGGGCCGGCGTATCGAGCGCCCGGTACGGGATCGGGGCCATGCTGATCAGCGGCGGCTTCGCCGGCCTGGCCGGCGCGTCGATGCTGGCCGGCGGCGATTTCGGCAACTACCAGCTGGTGCCGGGCTTCTCGGTGAACATCGGCTGGACCGGGCTGCTGGTCGCGCTGGTCGCCCGCGAGCGGGCGCTGCTGGCCATACCCATGGCCTTCGTGTTCGCCGCGCTCCGCACCGGCAGCGGCTTCCTGGCCGCCACCGGCGTCGAGCGCCGGATCACCGACGTCGTGCAGGCCCTGCTGGTGCTGGCGCTGCTGGTGCCGCCCGCCGTCCTGTTCATCCGCGAGCGGCGCCGGGCCCTCGCCGCCACCCGGGCCAGGACGTGATCCGATGAGTTGCCGCCGCCATCCGCGGCCACTCGGGGCGGTCTGACCGTGGGAGACTTCCTCGCGGCAGCCGGCGACGTGCTCACCAGCGAGTCCGCCTACCTGAACGCAGTCGCATTCGCGGCGCTGCTCGCTTTCGCCGCGGTGGGGGAGTGGGTCGCCGAGCGGGCCGGGACGCTCAACATCTCGGTCGAGGGCATGCTCCTCGGAGGCGCCTTCGCGGCGGCCATGGGGTACGACCTGACCAGCTCGGTGTCGGTCGGGCTACTCGTCGGCATCGGCGCCGGGATTCTCGTTGCGAGCGTCCAGGCCGAGATGAGCCACCGCTTGGCCGCCGACCAGTTCGTCGTCGGCCTCACCCTCAACATCTTGGTGCTCGGTCTCGCCGGCTTCCTCGACAGCGAGCTCGCACCGGTGACCCGCAAAGCCGGCGACCTCGACATCCCGCTGCTCGTCGAGCTGCCTCTTGTCGGCGAGGCGCTCTTCGGCCAGCCGTGGCCCCTCTATCTGCTGTACCCGCTCGTCCCGGCCGCCTGGTGGCTGGTGTATCGCACGCGGTGGGGTCTGGAGGTGCGCGCCTCCGGCGAGAACCCGCAGTCGGCCGACGTGTCCGGCATCGACGTCAACCGCCGGCGCCGGCAGGCGATCTACCTGGCGGGGCTGACCTCGGGCCTGGGCGGCGGCTACCTCGTGCTGGGCCAGGTCGGGCGCTTCGAGGACTCGATCGTCGGCGGACGCGGCTTCATCGCCATCGCCGCGGTGATCTTCGGAGGTTGGACGCTCCGGGGCACCATCGCCGGCTGCCTGCTGTTCGCGACCGTGCTGTCGTTCCGCCTGTCGCTGCCGGGGCTCGGCTACTCGGTCAACAACGAGCTGCTGTCGTCGCTGCCGTTCCTGGTCACGATCCTCGGCATGGCGGTGTTCGCCCACCGCGTCCGGGCGCCGGCCGCATTGGCGCGACCGTTCCTCCGCGGGTTGAAGTAGGGCATGGAACGACGCCCGCTGGGCCGCACGGGCATCCACGTCAGCCGGCTGGGGCTGGGCACGATGGTGCTCGGCGCCTGGGGGAACACCGACCTGGCCGAGTGCGAGCGCATCATCCACCGAGCCCTCGACGCCGGCATCAACCTGGTCGACACCGCCGACATGTACGGCGACGGCCAGAACGAGGCGATCGTCGGGTCGGCGCTGAAGGGGCGGCGGGACGACGTGGTGCTGTGCACCAAGTTCCACTATCCGGTCGGCGCCCACGACGACCCCAACCGGCAGGGCAACTCGCGCCGGTGGATCATGCGAGCGATCGACGACAGCCTGCGCCGGCTCGACGTCGACCACGTCGACCTCTACCAGGTCCACCGGCCCGATCCCGACACGTCGATCGAGGAGACCGTCGAAGCGCTCACCGATCTCGTGCGGGCCGGCAAGATCCGGGCGTGGGGGACATCGACCTTTCCGGCCGAGGACATCGTCGAGGCCCACTGGGCGGCCGAGCGGCGTGGCGCGCTCGGACCGCACTGCGAGCAGCCGCCGTACTCGATCCTCGCCCGAAGTGCCGAGCGGGCGGTGCTGCCGACGTGTCGTCGGCACGGGATGGGCGTGCTCACGTGGAGCCCGCTGTCGGGCGGCTGGCTCACCGGCAAGTACCGCACCGACACCCCCGCCGACTCCCGAGCCGCAACCAGCCCCGAGCACTTCGACGGCGACAACCCGGCCAAGGCCGAGGCGGTGGAGGCCCTGGCCCGGATCGCGGACGACGCCGGTGTGTCGTCGACCCACCTGGCGCTGGCGTGGAACGTGGAGCACCCGGCGGTCACCGCCGCGCTCATCGGTCCTCGCACCATGGATCAGCTCGAGGACCTGCTGGCTGCGGCCGAGCTGCGGCTGGATGCTGACGCGCTCGACGCCATCGACGCGGTCGTGCCTCCCGGCACCGACCTGAACCCGGCCGACGCCGGCTGGGACCCGCCGGGGCTGGCCCGGCTCGAACGAAGGAGGCCCCGGTGAAGGCAGTGATCTACGACCAGCCCGGCGGACCCGGGGTCCTCGAGTACCGCGACGTGCCCGACCCCGACCCCGGCCCGGTCGACGTCGTGGTGCAGGTCGGCGCCACCGCGCTCAACCGGCTCGACGTCGTCCAGCGCAACGGGTGGTTCACGATGCCCGGCTTCACGCTGCCCCACATCGCGGGCATGGACGTGGCCGGCGAGGTGGTCGCGGTGGGGTCGGAGGTCGACTCGGTCGCCGTCGGCGACCGGGTCGTGGTCGACCCGTCGCTGGCCGGCGTCGACGACGCGTCGCGGCTCGGGGGTCGCGGCGACCTCTACGGCGAGCTCGGGATCATCGGCGGCACCGTCGACGGCGGCTATGCCGAGCTCTGCCTGGCGCCGGCGAGCCACGTCTTTCCGGTTCCCGACGACATGGCGATCGAGCACGCCGCCACCTTCCCGACGTGCTGGCTCACCGCGGCCCACGCGCTGTTCGAGGTCGGGGGGCTGGGCGCAGGCGAGACGGTCATGATCCACGCCGCCGGATCGGGCGTGTCGACCGCGGGCATCCAGCTGGCCAAGCACGCTGGCGCCACGGTGCTGGCCACCGCCGGCACCGACGAGAAGTGCGAGCGGGCGTTGGGCATCGGCGCCGACCACGTGTTGAACAACCGCACCGGCGACGTGGCGGGCTGGGCCCGAGAGCTGACCCAGGGAGCCGGGGTCGACCTGGTCTTCGACCACGTCGGCGCCGCGCTGTTCGGGCCGTCGCTGTTCGCGCTCGGCATCCACGGCCGGCTCGTGAACTGCGGGAACTCCTCGGGCGACGAGGCGACGATCCCGTCGCTGGGCTACGTCTTCCACTCGGGGATCACCATCAAGGGCTCCGACCCCTACCGGCCCGAGGAGTTCGGACCAGCCTGGGAGACGTTCTGCTCGAACGACTTCGACGTGGTGATCGACTCCGAGTACCCCCTGGCCGAGGCGGCCGCCGCCCAGGAGAAGATGCTGGCCAGCGACTTCTTCGGCAAGATCCTCCTGAAGCCGTGACCACCGGGCGCGAGTGCCATGGCTGACTCGCCATACCCCGAGCTGAAGAAGACCCACACCATGGCCCATCTCGGCCGGCCGTGGACCGACTACAAGCCGCCGCCTGCGGCGCCGGTGTGGGCCGTCGTCCAGGGGCTGGGCTCGTACTACGTGCTGCTGGCCGCGATCGAGCTCGACGTGTTCGACACCCTGGGGTCGGTCGGCCCCGCCGAGGTCGAGACCGTGGCCGAGAAGCTCGAGGTGTCGAGCCCCCACCTCCGGTCGCTGCTCGACTCGCTCGTCGCACTGGGCTTCCTCGACCAGGTCCGTGACGTCTACGACCTCAACGACACCGCTCGCCGCTACCTGACCTCCGACGGACCGGCCACCATGACGGACCTCGTCCCGGTCGCGCCCGGCCCCCACGAGACCTGGACCCGGCTGGCCGACACCGTCCGGCACGGCCGGCCGGCCACGCCGATCGACGACGACCCGGCGACCTTCTACGTGCCGCTGGTGGAAGGCACGTTCACGACCATCCATCGGGCCGCAACCCGCGCCGATCTCCAGATCCGCTATCGGGCGCTCGACGCCCCCAGGGTCCTCGACCTGGGCGCCGGCGGCGCGCCCTGGGCCATCGCCGTGCTCGAAGCGTGTCCCGACGCCACGGCGGTGATCAACGACCTGCCCGGCGTCATCGACGTCGCGGCTCGCCGGACCGAAGAGCACGGGGTCGCCGACCGGTGCGAGCTGCGGCCCGGCGACTTCCACACCATCGACGTCGAGCCCGACCACTACGACCTGGTCGTCCTGGGTCACGTGTGCCGGACCGAGGGGCCCGACGGCGCCCGCCACCTGATCGAACGGGCTCACCGTGCGCTCGTGCCCGAGGGACGGCTGCTGCTCGCCGACTACTTCGTCGACAACGAGCGGAAGTTCAACCCGCACGGCGTGCTGATGGGCACCACCATGATGACCAGCACCGTGAACGGGTTCACCATCACGGTCGACCAGGCGACCGGGTGGCTGCGGGCCGCCGGATTCGAGGCGTTGCGGCTGATCGAGCCCATCGGATTCCAGTACGTGTACGTGGCCAGCAAGCCCCGAGGAGCAACGACATGACCGAGCGCATCGACACCCTCGTCAAGGGTTGGTACGTCGTCACGATGAACCCGACTCGCGACATCGTCCGCCACGGCGCCGTCGCGCTGCGAGGCACCGAGATCATCGACGTCGGCAAGGCCAGTGACCTCGAGGAGCGCTACGAGGCGACCGAGGTGGTCGGCGGCGACCGCTTCGTGGTCACACCCGGTCTCGTGAACACCCACATCCACATCACCGGCGAGCCGCTCACCCGCGGCTATGTCCCCGACGACACGCCCTTCGAGGAGAACGTGTTCATGTGGCTGTGCCCGCTGTACTCGGTCTACACCGCGGCGGAGGAACGGCTGTCGGCCCAGCTCGCCGCGGTCGAGATGCTGAAGACGGGCACGACCACGTTCCTCGAGGCCGGCACGATCCGCTTCGTCGACGAGGTGATGGCGGGCTTGGAGGAGGTCGGCATCCGGGGTCGGATCGGCAAGTGGATCTGGGACCTGCCGCCCGAGCCCGACGTGTACCAGCAGACCACCGACGAGGCCATCGCCAACCTCCGCAAGACCATCGAGGACCATCGCGACGTGGCCGGAGGCCGGCTCGGTGCCTGGTCGATCGTCGTCGGACACACCACCGCCTCCGACCCGCTGTGGAGGGCCGCCCGCGAGGCGGCCGACGAGTTCGGCGTGGGGCTGAGCTTCCACATGTCGCCGGCCCGCCTCGACCCGGACGGGTTCGTGGCCGAGTTCGGCCAGCGCCCCATGGTGCACCTGTCCGAGCTGGGCGTCATAGGAGCCGACACGTCGATGACCCACTGCGTCCACGTCGACGACCGCGAGCTCGACCTGATGGCCGCCGCCGGCTGTTCGGTCGCGCACTGCCCCACGACCGCGCTCAAGGTCGCCTACGGCGTCACCCAGATCGGCAAGATCCCGGAGATGGTGATGCGGGGCATCAACGTCAGCATCGGCACCGACGGCAACAATGCCTCGAACTACTCCGACCTCATGCGGGCGACCTACCTCGTGGCCGGCCTGTTCAAGGACGCCAGGATGGACCCCGAGATGTTCCCGGCCGAGAAGGCCTACGAGATGGCCACCCTGGGGGGCGCCCGCACCATGTTGATGAGCGACCAGATCGGCTCACTCGAGCCCGGCAAGCGGGCCGACCTCGTCCTGCACGACACCGACCGGCCCGAGTGGCGGCCGCTGCTCAACGTCGTCAACCAGCTCGTGTGGTCCGCCGACGGCCGGGGCGTGCACACCGTGTACGTCGACGGCGAGCGGGTCGTCGACGCGGGCCGTATGACCACTCTCGACGAGGACGCGCTGTACCGCGAGTGCCAGGCCGCCGGCGAGGCCATCACCGCCCGCTCGGGCCTCCCCGACAAGGCCAAGTTCCCGGTGCTGTGACTCTGGTTCGGCTCCGCCATCCATGGCGTCGCCTCACGTGTCGCCCGGCGGCGCAGCCGCGACGGGCGACCTGTTCACGGCGCTTCGGGTCGACACGGGCCGGCCATCCGTGGCCGCGAGGGCCGGTGCTGTGACTCTGGTTCGGCTCCCCTCTACCTGGCTGCCTGCTCGAGCATGATGCTCGAGGCGGAGATCACGCCCGGGGTGAGCGCGGCGGAGACCGTCGAGCTGGCCTGCCTCGTCGAGCGGGCCGGCTTCGATCGGCTCGGGATCTCCGACGTGGCCCTGTGGCCCGACGCCCACCAGCTCCAGGTGCTCGCCGCCCAGGCGACCGACCGGATCCACATCGGCGCCATGGTCACCAACCCGTACACCCGCCACCCGGCGGTGCATGCGGCCGCCCTCGCCACCCTCCAGGACGTGTCGGGCGGCCGAGCCTTCCTCGGGATCGGCGTCGGGGCGGGGCTCGAGGCGCTGGGGATGGAGTACCCACGCCCCGTCCTGACCCTGCGGGAGACGATCACCGCCATCCGGCTCCTGCTCGCCGGCGAGCCCTGCACGTTCCGCGGCGAGACGGTCACGCTGGCCGACGCGGCGCTGCTGCGCCCCCCGCCGACGCCGGTGCCGGTCGCCATCGGCACCAGGAGTCCGGGCGTCATGCGCCTGGCGGGCGAGATGGCCGACACCGCTCTGGTCGGGGCCAGGTACTTCACCCCCGAGCTGGTCGCGCAGTATCGCGAGTGGCTGGCGGAGGGGGCCGAGCGAGCCGGTCGCGACGCCGACCGGATCGAGGTCCTGCCCCGCGTCACCCTGTGCGTCTCCGACGACGGCCGTTCGGCCCGCGACAGCGTGAAGCGCTTCGCCGCCCACTACCTGATGATCCTCGGCGACAGCGGTCCGACCGTCGACGCCGCGACCCGGGCCCGGATCGCGGCGGCCCTCGAGCGGTCGACCGGCTGGTACTTCGACAACGACCGCTACGACGACCCCGAGCTGTTCGACGCAGTCGACGACACCCTCGCCGAGGCCTTCGCCGTGGTCGGGACCCCCGACGAGTGCGTGCGCCAGCTGCGCTCCGTCCTCGACCTCGGGTTCAGCGGCGTCAGCTGCAACCTGGCCGCCGTGCGGCGCGAGTCGATGTACGCGGGGTTGCGGGAGACGATCGAGGGCGCGTCCGAGGTCGTGCGCCGGCTGCGGTCTGCCGCATGAGCATCCTCGACGTCGTCCTGCTGCTCGGCGGCGGGCTGGTCGCCGGGGTGATCAACACCATCGCCGGCGGCGGGTCGATGATCACCGTCGGGTTGCTCGTCGTGGCCGGCGTGCCCGGGAACGTGGCCAACGGATCGAACCGCGTCGGCGTGCTGGCGGCCGGGCTGACGGCGACGGCCGGCTTCCGTCAGCTCGGCGTGGCCGGCCGGCGCCAGGCGGTGCCGGTCCTGGTGCCGGTGGTCGCCGGCTCCCTGGTCGGTGCGCTGGTGATCGGCGGGCTGACCGACGACGCCTTCGAGCGGGTGTTCGGCCTGCTCATGGTGCCCCTGCTGATCCTGTCGTTGCGCCCGCCGAAGGCGGCTGTCGAGGGAGCAGACGTGGCGTCCGCCGAGCCGTGGCCTCGGTGGCTGCAGGTCGTGCTCTTCTTCGCGGTCGGCGTCTACGGCGGCGCGTTCCAGGCCGGCATCGGGCTGGTGCTGATCGTGGTCCTCGCCCGCACCGGCCTCGACCTGGTGCTGGCCAACAGCATCAAGGTCGTCGTGGTGCTGTTCGTGACTGCCACCGCGCTGCCGGTGTTCGTGGCTCGCGGCGACATCGACTGGGGGCCGGCACTGGTGCTGGCCGCGGGCTTCGCAGTGGGTGGGTGGCTCGGCGCCCACGCGACCGTCGCCGGCGGCGAACGGCTCATCCGGACCGTGATGGTCGTGGCGGTGATCGCTCTGGCCGGCCGGCTGATCGGTCTCTACTAGGAGATTGCTGAGCCTCCGCCCTGGCCGGTCTGGCGGAGGAACTCGGCGCTGTCCCAGTAGTCCACGCGGTGCACGATCTCGTCGCCCGCCACCTCGAAGTGGAACATCCCCCTGATCGAGATCGGGTGCCGGCCGCGGTCGGGCCCGAGCCAGTCGGCGGTGAGGACGTAGGGGACCGCGACGTGGGCGCCGTCGGCGATGATCCGCTCGGCGTCGTAGCGCAGGCCGGCGAAGTCGTCGAGGAACCGGCCCAGCCGGGCCCGGTAGGCATCTCGACCGCGGAGCGACTCGCCCAGCGACGAGGTGTGCTCGTTGACGAAGTCGGCGCTCACGAGCGCGGCGATCGCGTCCACGTCGCCGGTCTCGAAGGCCCCGAGGTAGGCGGTGACGACCTCGGTGGGTGTCAACGCGACCCCCACACCTCCCGGGCCTTGGCGTAGACGCCCTGGTCGTAGGAGAACTCGACCATGTTGCCGTCGGGGTCGCGGAGCATGCAGATGTACCCGATCGGCGGCGGCATCTCGGTGGGCGGCATGCCGAGGCAGCCGGCGGCCTCGCCCCGCGCCGCGACCTCGTCGACTGCGTCGTGCGATGTCAGCTCGATGCCGAGGTGGGCGAAGGGGGCGAGCGTGGCGTGGGGCGCGCCCGCGAACGGGTCGCGGTCGGGCAGGAACTGGGCCAGCACCAGGATGAACGGCTTGTCGGGCGAGTCGGGCTGGCCGAGCCACGCCCCGTACCCGTCGGCGTCCTCGCGACGGTCGAGCAGTTCCATCGGCGTGAACTCGGTGTACCAGGCGATCGACGCGTCGATGTCGTCGACCCGCAGCGCGATGTGGGTCCAGCGCGCCTGGGGCGGGTGCTCGGCGTAGACGTCGTCGCTCGTGGTCTCACTCATCGGTGTACCCCGGCGGGATCTTCTGGTCGGGGTCGGGCTTGGTCCACAGCACCAGCGTGTTCCCCCACGGATCGAGGAACGCGTTGCTCTGCCCGTCGAACTCGGCCCAGTAGTGGTGCCGCCACAGCTCGGTGGCTCCCCGGTCGAGGGCCCGCTGGAGGATCTCGTCGGCGTCGTCGTCGTCGCTCACCAGGATCCAGACGCGCACGGTGCGACCCGAGCGGCTCAGCTCGCGGGGCTCGGCCCCGGCCGGGTCGGGGTGGGGTCTGGCGTTGGCGACGTTGTGGATGCCCATGTGCAGGTTGCCGGTGGGCCCCGGCTCGCCGTCGACGAGGAAGTTCTGGCCGGGCACGATCCGGTGGAAGACGCCGGCCGGGCGGGGTTCGACCTCCCAGCCGAAGACCTCGGAGTAGAACGTGGCCGAGGCCTCCGGATCGTCGGACGGGAAGTCGACGAAGATCAGCGTGTTCGGGTACGCCATGGCTCTCCTCCGAGTCGAGCGGCACCGTCGCGCCGAACGTAGCACCGGCTCGGGTCGACAGGAGTGGGCGGCCATGGATGGCCGCTCTTGCAGGGGCTTCGGGTTTGCGAGCTCGCCCGTCGCGCCTGTGGCGCCGGGCGACACGTGAGCCGACGCCCTGGACGGCGGAGGCGAACCAGAGGGCAGAGCCTCAAGCCCGGCGTCGGGGCCAGCGGCTGGGCGGTTCGATCCCGGACCGCCGCAGCAGCGCGGCCCGGGCCTCGACGGCGGTCTCGCGCAGCGTCGTCGGATCGATCGTCTCGACCCGGCCGTTTCGGACGACCACCCGTCCGTCGATCACGACGTCACGTACCGAGCGGCCGTCGGTCCCCCAGACCAGCTCGAGGGCGGGGTCGGATCCCCGGGGAACCCAGTTGGGGCCGGACAGGTCGTGCACGACGAGGTCGGCGCGCTTGCCCACCTCGATGGAGCCGACGGCCGCGTCGAGCCCGAGGGCGCGAGCACCGCCGATCGTGGCCATCTCGAGCGCGTCGTGAGCACCGAAGACGGTCGGGTCGAGGGCGGCGTCCTTGGCGATGCCGGCGGCGGCTCGGGCGGCGGCCAACACGTCGATCATGTCGCCTGCGTTCTCGCTGTCGCAGCCGAGCCCGACGGCAACGCCCCGCTGCCACAGCTCGCGGTGACGACCCGCCGCGGCGACGCCCTGGCCGAGGCGGAGATAGGCGAGAGGGCAGTAGGCCACCGAGCAGCCCGCCGCGACGACGGCGTCCACTTCGGCGTCGTCGAGATGTACAGCGTGACCGAGCACGACGTGGTCGCCGAGGGCGCCGAGCGCGTCCAGGTGCACCAGGGGCCGGCGGCCGGTTCGGGCCAGGTACTGCTCGGCGTCGCCCGGTCCCGGCGAGATGTGGAACGTCAGCCTCGAGCCGGTCCGGCGGGCCAGCTCGGAGGCCCCGACCACCAGGTCGTCCGACATCAGGTCGTGGCCCACGAGGGTCACCCAGGCACCGACGAGCGGTTCGTCCGCCAGGCTGTCGACCAGCTCGGCCTGGGCCGCCAGCACCTCTGGCGCCGGCGCCGCGAACGGCGCGTCGTCGACGTCCCAGCCCCACCGTCCGACCAGGCCTCGCACGCCGACCTCGCGCATGCCGGCCGCCACGGCGTGGGGATGGGCGACCGTGCCGGCCTCGGCGACGGTCGTGACCCCGTTGGCGACCGCCTCGGCGCAGGCCAGGGTGGCGGTCAGCCGGTCGTCGGCCTCGGTGTGGGCGGCGTGCGCCGGCACCGCCCATTCGAAAATCGACGCGCCAGGCGGGAGGTCGTCGGGGATGGACGAGCGCACGAGGCGGTCGCCGGTCAGGTGCTGGTGCGCGTCCACCAGGCCCGGCATCACCAGCCCGTCGCTGGCGTCGAGCACCTCGGCGTGGGGGTGGGCGGCGCGGCAGTCGCCGGCCGGCTCGATGGCGACGATCTCACCGTCGCGGATCACGACGGCGGCCTGGTCGAGGACCTCGCGTGCCGGGTTCATCGTCACTGCCTCGCCGGCGAGGACGATGAGGTCTGCCTCGGGGAGGTCGGCCACCGCCGAAGGGTACTCTCGCGATGTGAGCACCGATGTCTTCGCCGCCAACCCGGCCCTGCGGTCGTACTGGCACCCGGTGTGCGCCGCCGGGGCGCTGCCGGGCCCGGTGGGCGTCACCGTCCTCGGGACCGAGCTGGTCGTCTGGCGCGACCCGGCCGGTCAGGTCGCGGCCGCTCACGACCGCTGCCCCCACCGCGGGTCCCCGCTGTCGATCGGCCGCGTCGAACAGGGTTGCCTCAAGTGCCCCTACCACGGGTGGGAGTACGGCGAGGGCGGCGTCTGCGTCCTCGTCCCGTCGGCGCTACCGGGCGTGCCGGTGCCGCCCAAGGCCCGCCTCACGATGCACCACGCGGTCGAGCGGTACGGCCTGGTGTGGGTCGCGCTCGACGAGCCGGTCGCCGACGTGCCGTCGATCGGTCAGGAGGCCGATCCGTGCTATCGGCGCATCAACAACCCGGTCGAGGTGTGGAGCACCAGCGCCACGCGGATGACCGACAACTTCCTCGACTTCTCCCACTTCCCGTTCGTCCACACCTCGACGTTCGGGATCGCCCAGAACACCGAGATCCCGAAGCTCGACCTCGGCGAGCTCGACGACGGCTACTACGGGTACGCCTACGAGGTCGACGTCCGCAACGAGCTCGGTGCGGTGACGACCGGCGAGGACGCTCCGGTCCTGCACCGGCGGATGACCACCGGGTTCACGCTGCCGTTCACCGTGCGCAGCACCATCGAGTACGAGAGCGGGCTGCACCACGTGCTGTTGCTGTTGTGCACGCCCATCGACGACGTGACCAGCTACTTCACCTTCGTCGTCTGGCGCAACGACGACTTCTCGGTGTCGGCCGAGGAGATCATCGCCTTCGACCGGGCGATCGGCGCCGAGGACAAGGCCATGCTGGAGCAGGTGCCCGGAGTCCTGCCGCTCGAGACCACCGTCGACGTGAGCGTGCAGGCCGACAAGGCCTCGGTCGAGTGGCGGCGCCGGCTGAAGGCCGTGCTCGGCGCCTGATCGCGGCCCCTGAGCGGGGCGGGCCTCAGCCCCGGATCAGCAGCGCCTCGACCTGGTCGCGGGTGGGCATAGACGGCTCGGCGCCTGCGACCCCGACCGCGACGGCGCCGGCTGCGCTGGCGAAGCGGGTGGCGTCGATCAGCTCCCGGCCCTCGGCCAGGGCCACCGCCAGCGCGCCGCAGAACGCGTCGCCGGCCCCGGTCGGGTCGACGACGGGCACGTCGAAGGCAGGCACGTGCTCGTCGCCGACCAGCGCGCCCCGGCTGCCGAGGGTCACCACGGTGGCGAGGTCGGCTGGGACGTCGACGGCCGCCTGCTCCTGCTCGTTCATCACGACGACCGACGCACGGGGCAGCACCGCCGCCACGACGTCGTCGGCGACCGGCGCGGGGTTGAAGACCACCAGCGTCGACGTCGCGACCGCCAGCTCCGCGGCACGACCTGCGCCTGCTGCACCCACCTCACCCTGGAGCAGGAGCACGTCGGCGGCGGCGACGGCGTCGCGGGCCGCATCGGCGTGCTCGGGACCGGTTACCGCGTTGGCGCCCTCGGCGATCAGGATCGACACGTTGTCGGGGGTCACCAGTGGGAACGCCGCGCCGGTCGGCGCATCGACCCTGGTGACGTGATCGTGCGCGATGCCGTTGCGTTCGAGGGCAGCGACGAGCGAGTCGCCGTGGGCGTCCCGCCCGACACAACCGATCATGTCGACCGTGGCCCCGAGCCGGGCTGCGGCTGTCGCCTGGTTGGCGCCTTTGCCTCCACAGAACTCCTCGAGTCGGTCGACGACCAGGGTCTCGTCCGGTTGCGGGAAGTGGGGCACCCAGAGCGTGATGTCGTAGTTCAGGCTCCCGAAGACCGCCACGCGCATCGTGTGTACCCCTCTCGTCGCCCCGTGACGCTAGCGTCCGTCGTCCGGGGCGCCTGCGGGGGTTGCGCCTGAGCGGGTCCGGTCGCTGGTACCCTCCCGAGGGACCATCGGGCCGCCGAACGGCACCGACTGCCGCCACGAAGGCCGTGGTGGGCGAAACTGCTTCCGATCTCGCATCGTGCGGATCGAGAGGCCGGGTACCAGACCCAGACAAGGACGATTTCGAGAGCATGCCCGAGAACCTGCCCCCGAAGGGCGACACGATCGCCGAACACCGCCTCCACGACGCCGACACCGGGTCGCCCGAGGTCCAGATCGCGCTGCTCACCGACCGGGTCGAGCACCTCACCGAACACCTCAGGCACCACAAGAAGGACCACCACAGCCGTCGGGGCCTGCTGATGCTGGTGGGTCGCCGGCGCCGGCTGCTCGACTACCTGGCCAAAGTCGACGTGGAGCGCTACCGCGCCCTCATCGCCAAGCTGGGCCTGCGGCGCTGACCGCCGCGCTGGCCGAGCAACGATCGAGAGAGAAACAACAGACACTCGGACCGAGAGGTCCGGCAACACCACCGGATCGGGAGATCCGGCGACAACCAACCTGGCCCACCGCCTCCGGGTCAGCTGCCAGTTGAAGACGCCTGGGCCGCCGGGTTCGGGCGTCTCCAACTGGGAACTGGCTCCTGCGGTAGGCCTCCGGTCGCCCGAGCGGGCGACCGCCACCGACGGTCGCCATCGCGACCGCAGAAGGAGCAGACCAATGGGTGATCCAATCACCGTCACCGGTGCCGTGAGCGGCACCGAAGAGAAGACCATGTCGTTCGAGACCGGCCGCCTGGCCGGACTGGCCGACGGCGCCGTGCTCGCCAAGCTGGGCGACACCACCATCCTCGTCACCGCCACCGCGGCCCGCAGGGTGAGGGAGGGCATCGACTTCTTCCCCCTCACCGTCGACATCGAGGAGAAGAGCTACGCGGCGGGCAAGATCCCCGGCTCGTTCTTCCGGCGGGAGGGCCGGGCGCCCGAGTCGGCCATCCTCACCTGTCGCCTGATCGACCGGCCGCTGCGGCCGTCGTTCCCCGAGGGCTTCCGCAACGAGATCCACATCGTGGGCACCGTCCTCGGCGCCGACCAGTTCAACCCGTACGACGTGCTGGCCATCAATGCCGCCTCGGCGGCGCTGTCGATCTCGGGCATCCCCTTCGAGGGCCCGCTCGGCGCCGTGCGGATCGCGTACTCGACCGACGGGGAGTGGATCCCGCACCCGACCTACGACGAGATGGAGGAGTCGACCTTCGAGATGGTCGTCGCCGGACGGGTGCTCGACGACGGTGACGTGGCGGTCATGATGGTCGAGGCGTCCGGCACCCCCGAGGCCTGGGTCCACTACGACGGCGGTGCGCCGCAGGTCGACGAGGCCGTGTTGGCCGACGGGCTCGAGGCGTGCAAGACTTGGATCACCGAGGCGGTCTCGCTCCAGCGGCAGCTCATCGCCACCGCCGGGGTGGCGCCCCCTATCGAGTACGAGGTCCAGGTCGACTACTCCGACGAGATCATGGCGGCGGTCGAGGCGGCCGGCCACGACAGCTTGGCCGCCAGCCAGCAGATCGCCGACAAGGCCGAGCGCGACGCGGCCGCCGACGCCGCCCGCGACGCCATCGTCGAGGCGGTGCTGCCGCAGTTCGCCGACGACGAGGCGGCCGAGAAGAAGATCAAGTCGGCGGCGCGGGCGCTCACCAAGAAGATCGTCCGCAAGCGGATCGTCGACGAAGGCGTCCGGATCGACGGCCGCGGCGTCACCGATCTCCGTGGGCTGTCGTCGGAGGTGGGCGTGATCGCCACCGCCCACGGTTCGGGTCTGTTCGAGAGGGGAGAGACCCAGGTGCTCAACATCTGCACCCTCGGCACCGGCCGCATGGACCAGCTGATCGACGGCATCGACCGGGTCGAGCGCAAGCGCTACCTGCACCACTACAACTTCCCGCCGTTCTCGACGGGCGA